>NZ_JBCGFB010000026.1:0-66650 GCF_038752175.1 Nocardia sp. No.11
CACGGCGGGTCCGACCGCGGCGGGGGTGAGGTCGACGGCGCGGATGCCGGCGGCTTCGTATTTCGGTGCGTAGGCGCGGTGGACGTAGGCGGAGGTGGCTTCGAACAGCAGGTCCGGCTTCTCGTCGAGAGCCAGCAGCCAGTCCGCGCCCTCGGCGGAGGTTTCCAGACCCAGCCCGCGCGCCCGCTTCAGCCCCTCCGAATCCGGGTCGATGCCGATCATCCAGCGCGGCTCGATCTTGTCCGAGCGCAGCAGCTTGTAGAGCAGATCGGTGCTGATATTGCCGGACCCCACGATCGCGGCGGTGACTTTGCTGGTCACGGTGTACTCCTTGGGAAGTCTGGTTCAGCTGAAACGCAAACGGACGGAACCGAGTCCGGTGAACTCGGCGAGGAAGTCGTCACCGGGGCGGGCGTCGATGGCGCGGGTGCAGGAACCGGGCAGCACGATGTCGCCCTTCTTCAACCGCACCCCGAAGGTCGCGACCTTGCGGGCCAGCCACGCGACCGCGATCACCGGGTCACCGAGGACGGCGTCGCTGCGCCCCTCGGCGATGACCTCGCCGTTGCGGGTCAGCACGGCATCGATGGCCTTGATGTCGATGTCACCCGGGGCGACACGCTCCTTGCCGAGCACGAAACCGGCCGAGGAGGCGTTGTCGGAGATGGTGTCGGCCAGGCCGATCTTCCAGTCGGTGATGCGCGAGTCGATCAGCTCGATCGAGGGCGCGTAGGCGACGGTCGCGGCCAGTACATCGGCCTCGGTGCAGTCCTCGCCGGGCAGGTCGGCGCCGAGCACGAACCCGACCTCGACCTCCACGCGCGGCAGCAGGTACTTCGAGGTGTCGACCGGGACGTCCTCGAAGACCTCCATCTCGGCGAGCAGATGACCGTAGTCGGGCTCGTCGACGCCCATCATCTCCTGCATCGCCTTCGACGACAGCCCCACCTTGTGGCCGACGACCTTGGCACCCGCCTTCAGCCGACGCTGAATGTTGAGCAGCTGGATCTCGTAGGCGTCGACGACGTCGATATCGGGAAACCGGTCGACGAGCGGCGACACGGCGACACGATCGTCTTCGGCGCGGGCCAGTTCGTCGGCGAGTTGAGTTCGTACCGCGTCGGGCAGCACGCGGACCTCCTAGGCAGCACGGGCGGGATGGATCACGACGTCAAAACTGTAACCGGTTTCCCGGAGCATCGTCAGCCGTTCACCTGACAATACAATGCCACCGTGCGTGATTTCTATAACACGTTCCAGTATGTGGAGCGGAAACGCCGAGCCCACTGGAACAAGTTCCAGTTTGGACTGTCAAACCGCCAAACGCTTCTATAACGTGTTGCACATGAGTGATCGGGAATACGATGTGGTGGTCGTCGGTAGCGGCGCCGCCGGGATGACGGCCGCCCTCGCCGCGGCCCACAAGGGACTGAGCGTCGTGCTGCTGGAGAAGGCCGCGCACTACGGCGGGTCGACGGCCCGATCCGGCGGCGGCGTCTGGATTCCGGGCAACAAGGCGCTGAAAGCCTCCGGCCGACCCGACGACCGCGAGGACGCGCGCACCTATCTGCACAGCATCATCGGCGACGTGGTGCCCGCGGAGAAGATCGACACCTACCTCGATCGCGGCGCCGAGGCCTTCGACTTCGTCCTCGATCACACCCCGCTGAAGATGAAGTGGGTGCCCGGCTACTCCGACTACTACCCGGAGGCTCCGGGCGGCCTGGGCCAGGGGCGTTCGTGCGAGCCGACGCCGTTCAACGGCAAGGTGCTCGGGGCGGAACTGGCCAACCTGGAACCGCCCTACGCCAAGGCGCCGCTGAACGTGGTGGTCATGCAGGCCGACTTCGTCCGGCTCAACCTGATCAAGCGTCACCCCAAGGGCATGATGCGGGCACTGCGCGTCGGCGCCCGTACCTACCTGGCCAAGTTCACCGGCAAGCACCTGCTCGGCATGGGTCAGGCGATCATCGCCGCCATGCGCAAGGGCCTGCTCGACGCGGGCGTTCCGGTGCTGCTCAACACCCCGCTCACCGACCTGGTGGTCACCGACGGCAAGGTGACCGGGGTCAAGGCCACCGTCGACGGCGAGCCGGTCACCTTCACCGCGCGCTACGGCGTGGTTCTGGGCAGCGGCGGCTTCGAGCACAACGCCGACATGCGCGCCAAGTACCAGCGGCAGCCGATAACCACTGAGTGGACTACGGGCGCCGCGGCCAACACCGGCGATGGCATCGTCGCGGGCATGGCAGCGGGAGCGACGGTCGGATTCATGGAGGACGCCTGGTGGGGTCCGACCATCTTCAAGGGCGGCAAGCCCTGGTTCGCCCTCGCCGAGCGCAATCTGCCCGGCACCATCATGGTCAACGACCGCGGCGAGCGGTTCGGCAACGAGTCGGCGCCCTATGTCGAGGCGGTGCACACCATGTACGGCGGTGAATACGGCCAGGGCGCTGGTCCGGGCGAGAACATCCCGGCCTGGCTGGTGTTCGACCAGCGCTACCGCAACCGCTACATCTTCGCCGGGCTGCAACCGGGTCAGCGCTTCCCCTCGCGCTGGCTGGAGAACGACTACATCGTCAAGGCCGACACCATCGAGGAGCTGGCCGAGCGCATCGGTGTGCCCGCCGAGAGCCTGAGCGCCACCGTCACCCGGTTCAACGGCTTCGCCGCCGCGGGCAAGGACGAGGACTTCGGTCGCGGCAACAGCCACTACGACCGCTACTACGGCGACCCCACCGTCAAGCCCAACCCGTGCCTGGCCGAGATCTCGCAGGGCCCGTTCTACGCGGCCAAGATGGTTCCCGGCGACCTCGGCACCAAGGGCGGCCTGGTCACCGACACCGCCGGTCGCGTACTGCGCGAAGACGATTCGGTGATCGAGGGCCTCTACGCCGCGGGCAACACCAGCGCCCCGGTGATGGGCCACACCTACGCGGGCCCCGGCGCGACCATCGGACCCGCGATCACCTTCGCCTATCTCGCGGTGCTCGACATCGCCGAGAAGGCCAAGGCCACCGCGTGACGCACGCACAGTTCCCGACCACGCAGGAGTAAGCACCATGCCCATCGACCTCCAGACCGCGCTCGGTGCGCCGACACCGACGCGGGAGTTCAGCTGGACGCCCACCGACGTGCAGCTCTACCACCTCGGCCTCGGCGCCGGCGCGCACCCGACGGACCCGGTCGAGCTGACCTATCTCGACGACCGCGCCCCCCAGGTGCTGCCGACCTTCGCGACGGTGGCCCCGACCCTCGGCGAGACCGAGGCGCCGAAGGTGAGCTTCCCCGGTATCGAGATCGACCTGGCCAAGGTCGTGCACGGACACCAGGAAGTGGTGGTGCACAAGCCGATTCCGGCGAGCGGCAAGGCGACCAGCACCGGCCGGATCAGCGAGATCTGGGACAAGGGCGCCAACGCGGTGATCGTGCGGGAGGACACCGTGGTCGGCTCCGACGGCGAGCCGCTGTGGACGGTCCGGTCCTCGATCTTCGCCAGGGGCGAGGGTGGTTTCGGTGGCGAGCGTGGCCCGAGCGCCAAGGCCGCGCTGCCGGACCGGGCGCCCGACGCGGAACTCGTCACCCCGACCCTGCCGCAGCAGGCCCTGCTCTACCGGCTCTGCGGCGACCGCAACCCGCTGCACTCGGACCCGGAGTTCGCCAAGGGCGCCGGGTTCCCCGCGCCGATCCTGCACGGCCTGTGCACCTACGGCGTGGTCTGCAAGGCGCTCACCGACGGCCTGCTCGACGGTGACGCGAGCCGGGTCGGCGGCTTCCGGGCCAAGTTCGCCGGGGTGCTGTACCCGGGCGAAACGCTGCGGATCAAGGTCTGGCGCGAGGGCGACGAGCTGATCGGCGCCGCCACCGTGGTCGAGCGCGAGGACGCGCCGGTGCTCGGCGAGATCGCGCTGACGATCGCCTGATCCGGCGACGCCCTGGTGCCGGTCCGGCCCACGCCGGCCTCGTCACCAGGGCGTTCGCTCGCGCACCGGAGTTGTCGGTGCGCGGTGCGACCATCGGACGATGGCGCTCACACACTCGGAAAAGCAAGAGTTTCTCGCGCGACCGCATGTGGCCGCGCTGTCGGTAGCTACCCCCGATCGGGGCACGCTCACCGTTCCCATCTGGTACGCCTACACCCCTGGTGGCCGACCGTGGATCACCACCCTGCCCACGTCGGCGAAGATGCAAGCGATCACCGCGGCAGGGCGATTCGGCCTGATGGTCGACACCGTCGCGCCGGAGGTGAAGTACGTGTCGGTCGAGGGAGCGGTCGCCGATGTGCGGCCGTCGACCGCCGCGCAGATAGCCGAGATGGCCGGCCGGTATCTGAGCGGCGACGCCCTCGAGCAGTACCTGGTCTTCGCCCACGAGCAGCTGGGCGAGCACGTCACGGTCTGGCTGGAGCCCGAGCACTGGCTGGGCGCGCTGATCGGGTAGCGCGCGGCTACCCGGCGGGCGGACGCTGGGTGAGGCCGCCGACGAGCAGTGCGTAGATGAGGACGATGAGGACGGGCGCGGCCAGCGGCGCCCACACCAGTTCCACCGGGACCAGGGCGGCGGTGGCGGCGGCGATGGTGAACAGCACCGCGCCGCCGACCGACGGAATCGTCGTCGGCACCACGCCTTCGGGCGCGTGCAGCACGGCCGCGTTGAGCAGGTAGGTGGTGGCGACCAGGCCCGTCGCGGCCGCGGCGACGACCCCGACGTCGGCGAACGCGAGCGCGGCGATCACCACCAGCACCGCGGCGACGGCGGCGGGCCGCCACCACCAGCTCACGATGACCAGCGCGAGCGCGGCCACCCCGGCATACGGGTTGATCAGGGCGACGGCGGCGACCAGCAGCAGGCCGGCGAGCAGGGCGAGGAATCTGGTCATCGGCGCACCCGCACTGTTCGGCGATGGTCGGGCAGCAGGCGCATGGCCTGGTCGAGTCTGGTGTCGGCGGGCCAGGCGATGATGTCGACGCCGACGGTGCCCATGTCGCGATACATCGAGGCCCGCTCCAGCTGCCACATCTTGGCCATGGTCGGGTCGAGACCGTCCTCGAACGGGGTGCCGCGCAGCACGTCGACGGCGATCACCACGTGACCGCGTTTGCGCAGGTCGATCAGCGCGAGCGCGAACTGGGTGTCGAGCAGGGTGGAGAACGCGACCACGATCGCGCCGATCGGCACCGCGGCGTGCGGGGCCAGCGTGCCGGTGGTCTCGACGTGCTCGTCACCGACGCCGAGCACGGTATCGACGATCCGGTAGAACTGCCTGCGGCCGATATCGGGGCGCAGCCAGCGCGGCGAATCCCCCAGGCACACCACCGCGGTCCGGTCCCCGGCTTGCAGGGTGGACTGCACCACCTGCGCCGCGCCGCGCACCGACAGCTCCAGCGAGGCGGTGGCCGGGCCGGGCGCCTGCTGGGAGGTGTCGACCAGGACGACCACGTCGGCGGAGCGATTGGTAAATCGTTCGGTGACGTAGAGCCTGCCGCGGCGCGCGCTGACCGGCCAGTTCACGGTGCGCAACTGGTCGCCGGGCGCGTAGGCGCGGATGTCGGCGTATTCGACACCGGGACCGTGCTTGCGGGTCAGATGGGTGCCGATCCGGTCGGGAAGTTCGGTGCGCGGCAGGCGCATTCGATGTGGATCGGCGATCGGGTAGACATACAGCTTGGCGGCGGGCAGCTCGGCGGTGGCCACCGCGAGCCCGGCCGGGCTCAGCGCGGACACCTTGACCTGCACCGGATACCGGCCCCAGCGCGCCGCCGACAGCGCCAGCTCCAGGCCGGCCGGAGCACCGCCGGAATCGTGGGCCTCCTCGATCTCGAGTTCGAGGCCGGTCAGCGGCATCGGTGTCATCCGCAGCAGCGCGTGTCCGCTCTCGACGAAGGCCGCGGCGTTGCAGCCGACCACCTCGCCCTCGAAGCAGCGCACGGTGCCGCTGCCGTCGACCTGGATCCTGGTCGGGTTCTGCTGCCAGGGCGCGGTGGCGAGCACGCCGAGCATCGGGGCGGCGAAGACCACCAGCTGCCATTGCCCACGCAACACCGCGACGACCAGCGCCGCCGCGGCGCACCCGGCCAGGATGAACACCAGCGGGGCGGGCCGCCAGCGCAGGTCGACCTCGACCGTCCTGGATTCGTCGCGGTGCTTCATGTGCTGGTGGCGCGGGGCACCGGTAGCCGGCGCAGCAGTTCGGCGATGACGTCCTCACCCCGGATGCGGCGCACCCACATCTCCGGACGCAGGGTGATGCGGTGCGCCATCGCGGGCACCGCCAGCGCCTTCACATCCTCGGGGATCACGTAATCGCGGCCCAGCAGCAGGGCCCGGGCGCGCGACATCTGCACCAGATCGAGTTCGGCGCGCGGGCTGGCGCCGACCTCGACCTGCGGGTGGCTGCGGGTGGCCGAGGCGAGCGCCACCACGTAGTTCACGACATCGGGATGCACGGTGACGAATTCGACCGACTGCCGCATCTCCATCAGCCCCTGCGCGTCGACGACCTGGCCGACCTGCGGCGGCGTCGCGCCGCGCTCGAGCCTGCGCCGGATCATCTGCGTCTCGTCCTGCTCGGACAGATAGCCCAGACGCAGCTGGATCGCGAACCGATCGAGCTGGGCCTCCGGCAGCGGGTAGGTGCCCTCGTACTCGATCGGGTTGTCGGTGGCCAGCACGATGAACGGCTGTGGCAGCAGGAAGGTTTCGCCGTCGATGCTCACCTGCCCCTCGGCCATGGCCTCCAGCAGCGCCGCCTGCGTCTTGGGCGGGGTGCGGTTGATCTCGTCGGCGAGCAGAACATTCGTGAAAACCGGACCGCGACGGAAGTTGAACCGGCCCGACGACATGTCGTAGATCGTCGAGCCGAGCAGGTCGGCGGGCAGTAAATCAGGCGTGAACTGCACGCGGGTGAAATCGAGGCCGAGCGCGGCCGCGAAGGACCGCGCGATCAGCGTCTTACCGAGACCTGGCAGGTCCTCGATGAGAACATGTCCTCCGGACAGCACGGCGATCATGATGAGCTGCAACTCATCTCGCTTGCCGACCACGACTCGGCCCAGCTCACGCAGCACGGCGTCGGAGCGCTGGACGGTCACGTTCAACGGCATGGTCATCGGTGGCCTCTAACCCCTCACATCGTCTGCAATCGGCGCAGGATCTCGTCCAGCGCCTCTTTTCCCGGCGCGCGACCGGTTTGGTCGCGCAGTGCGGAATTCGCCGGGTCGACCCAGCGCCACAGTTCGGGTCCGAACTGCAGCTGCCCGGCCACCTCGGTGGCCCGCCGGTTCTTGGCGACCCGCAGGCCGGTCGACAACTCGAATTCCTTGGCCAGCAGAGGCCGCAGGTGGCGGTCCCAGTCGGCGCGGGTGCCGTCGGCGCGGGCGGTCAGCATCTCCGCGCGCGCGTGCCAGCGGCCGAGCATCTCGGCCGGGCCGTTGTCGATGTACTCGGTCAGCGGTTCCTCGCGCACCACGCGATGCCGCAGCGACCACAACAGTGTGGCCAGCGTGAGCGCCACCGGCAGAGCGACGGCGAGCAGCACGGTGTCGCGGGCCAACCGCACCAGCGCGACCTCCATCAGCAGCACCACCACGACCGCGGTGACGATGACGGCCGAACGGTTCACCGCCGCACCGGATTCCGGTGATGTCATGCTGACTCCATTCGGCAGGCTCGGGCGCCCCGCGCGGTGACGCGAGCTGCCGACTCCTGGCGCTGACCGCTCATGCCGGTACCAACCTTCGCTGCAGATCCGACAGGACGATGCGGAGAAGCTGTTCGGCGCGCATGCGCTGCCATTCGAGCATCGAGTGCGGGCTGAACCGCGCCTCCTCGAACAGCGCGACCAGCTCGCGCGCCGAAGCATCGTGCAGCACACCGCTTTCGAAAGCGCGGGCCAGCACTTCCATGGGGGTGTCGGAGGCTTGCGGGCGGGCGGCGCGGTCGCTGGACAGTCCGCGCTCCATGGCCACGTAGCAGGCGATGATCGCGGTGCGCGGGTCCTGGCCGGGCGCGTTCATCGCGGCCAGGCCCATCTCCGCGGCCCTGGTGAGCGAGTCGACCGCGCTGGGCGTGACCTCGGGCTGGACGGCGGCGGCGGGCGCGGGTTCGCGCCGGGTGGCGACCGCGACCACGACGAGCCCGAGCAGCGCCACCGCGATCAGCACCACGGCCAGCACGGCCGCGATGATGAGCGCGGTGCCGGTGAGTTCGGCGGCGCCGGTGCCCGGATCGGGGGCGGGGGCGTCGGTCGGCGTCGGGACGGGGCCGGAGCCTTCCGGCAGGGTCTCGGCGGCCGGGCGCATCGGGCGGGCGCCGGGCAGCAGGAACAGCGCGGTCACACCGCCCGCGAAGACCAACGCGATCGCGGCGAGGACGATCGGACCCAGCAGAGCCAGCCTGCGCCACCGGAAACGCGGCGCCGCTTCGCGTTCGGCTTGCGGCATCGCCAGCGGGAGGCGATGCTGACTGGCGATCACCCCGGCGACCAGGATCACCACGGATACCAGCAGCAGCACCGGCATCACCGCCACCAACAGTGGCGAGGGCGTGCTGTTCGATTCGGCGGGTCCGGCACCGGGGAGGTAACCCTGCAACGCGATCGTCGCAGCGACGAGCAGTGCGATCACGACGATCGCCCGCGGAATGGGCTGACTCACCCCGATCACAGCTGTACCACCAAACCCCAGAGCCTGCACAAAACAGCCACATAGTTACACGCCGAGTGGTTCGCTCGGGAGGAAATCGATAGTTTGGATGACCTCCCCTTTTATTGTCCCCCCGAATTCCGTGTCTTGTTACGCGGTGCGAACGATCGCCGCGTCGACCAGCGGCAACTCCCCCAGTCGGCTCGCCGTCCTGGCCAGATCGGGAACCGCCGGCACGCCCGCGGTCAGCTCGGGCGCGGGCTCGCGGGCGTGGATGGTGCAGGGCAGGTCGGCGTCGTAGAGGACATCGACAAGGTTGACCAGACGCATCGCCCAGTCCGGCGGCACCTCGCGCAGCGGCGGGACCCCACGCAGCGTCCACCGGCCGAATCGCCTGGTCAGACGGAGATAGTCGGCGGCGCTGGTCGGGGCGCCGCACAGGTGCGTGAAGTCGAAGGTGACGGCGTCCGGCGCGACCGCGAGCGCGCGCACCGTTCGGCCGTCACCCAGGTCGAGGTCCTGGCCCCGCGCCGTCGGCGCTTCGGCGTCCAGAACGTACCGGCCCGCGAGGAAACCGCTGTCCCGATGGGCGCCGATGGTGCGGTAGTCCAGCGGACCGTCGAGGGTGACGACGTCGAGGTGGGCGAGGATGCGCTCGATGGTCGGCACGAATCGGTCGTGGAACAGCGGATTCGGCAGCAGCTCGGCAGGCGGGTAGTTCGAGGTGACGACCAGGGTCCGGCGCCCGGCGAACAGGGTGTCGAGCAGCCGGGCGATGAGCATGGCGTCGCCGATGTCGTGCACGTGGAACTCGTCGAAACACACCAGGTCGGCCTCGCCGAGGAGCGCGGTGACGGCCCGTTCGATCGAACCGAGGGCGTGGGTGGTGGCGTGCAATTCGGCGAAGAAGGTGTGGAAGTGGTAGCGGCGCTTGCGCTCCGGTGCGGCGGCCGCGAAGAACCGGTCCATCACCATGGTCTTGCCCCGGCCCGGCCTGCCGTGCAGGTAGACGCCGCGGTGCCGCTTGCGTGGCCTGCCGTGCCGGTCGAGCAGCGCGACCAGCGCCGCGGCAGCCGTGACCTGCGCCGGATCGAGAACAACCGCTTCGGATGTCATGCCAACCTCCTCGTCCTCTACAGTTGTAGAGGATCGGCGAATCGGCGACCAGGGAAGGTGACGATGTCCACAGACCGGCGCGCACGGATCGTGACGGGCGCGATCGACCTCATCGCGACCAGCGGGATTCGCGCCCTCACCCATCGCGCCCTCGATGCCCGGCTGGGATTACCGCTCGGCTCCACGTCCTACTACTTCCGCACCAGGCAGACGCTGGTCGAGGCGGTCGCCGACGGGATCACCGCACGCTCGCGCGCCGACTTCGCCGCGGCGCGCGGCGGGCCCGGTCCGCGCAGCAAACCCGCAGCGGAGGCCACCTCCGCCGACCGGGAAGGGGCACCGGAGGCGGTCGCGCGCGGGGTCGCCGCCTGGCTGGATCAGCTGCTCGCCCGGCGCCGCAACGAGCTGATCGCCCGGCATGCGCTGATCGTCGAGACGCTCTCCGAACCCGAGCTCCGCGCCCGCCTGGCAGGCAGTTTGTTCTCCGTCGACCGGGCCACCGAGCTGTTCACCGCCCTCGGCTCACCCCGGCCCGGCGACACGGCCTGCGACTTCCTCGCACTACTGGAAGGTCTCGTCTTCGACCGGGTCGCCGGCGTGCGCGCCGAGGTACCGGCGGGTACGACCGACAGCATCGAGCAACTCACCCGCCCCCTGTCGATATTCCTGACCGGTGTGGCCGAATCGGCCGAGCACGCTTCCCCATCCGATCAGGCGTCTGCCCAACCGAATTCGGAATAAGGCTCCTTCGAATTCATCGCCGCGATTCCGAGAGCGGAATATTCGATCAGATCAGCGGGGAGTTCGTGCGGCGTAAACCACTGCACCGCATAGCATTTATCGGGTTCCCGATTGAAAGGCTCGCCCTGCCAGCGATCGGCGCGAAAGAACAGCCCGAGCCGCGCGTCGCGGCCGGGCGCGGTCACGTGGGCGACATGGATCAGCCGCAGCGTGGCGGGGTCGATGTCGACCCCGACCTCCTCCGCGGCTTCCCGTGCGGCGGCGGCCGTCACCGACTCTCCGATCTCCAGTTTTCCCGACGGCAGATGCCACCGGTGGTCGTACTCGTCACCGCTGCGGCGCAGGCTCAGCAGGAGCGCGCCGTCGCGGATCAGCAGCAGGTGGACGTCGACCAGGTGGCGTGGGGTCACCCGGTCGAGCCTACGAAGTGAGCACCAGCCCCGAGGTGGGAACGCCGGTGCCCGCGGTGACCAGGATGCGCTCCAGGTCCGCGACCTGGTTGACCGACGTGCCACGGATCTGGCGGACCGCCTCGGCGATGCCGTTCATGCCGTGGATGTAGGCCTCGCCCAGCTGGCCGCCGTGGGTGTTGAGCGGGAGCCTGCCGCCGACCTCGATGGCGCCGTCGGCGATGAAGTCCTTGGCCTCGCCACGTCCACAGAAACCCAGCTCCTCGAGCTGCATCAGCACGAAGGGAGTGAAGTGGTCGTAGAGGATCGCGGCCTGCATATCGGCCGCGCTCAGGCCGCTCTGGGCCCACAACTGGTCACCGACGAGGCCCATTTCCGGCAGGCCGGTCATCGCGTCGCGGTAGTAGCTGGTCATCACGTACTGGTCGGCGCCGCTGCCCTGGGCGGCGGCCGCGATGATCGCGGGACGCTGCGGCAGGTCGCGGGCGCGCTCGGCACTGGTGACCACGATGGCCACGCCGCCGTCGGACTCCTGGCAGCAGTCGAGCAGGTGCAGCGGTTCGGCGATCCAGCGCGAATCCTGGTGCTGTTCCAACGTGATCGGCTTGCCGTAGAAGAAGGCGTTCGGGTTCACCGCGGCGTGCTTGCGATCGGCCACCGCGACCGCGCCGAAGTCGGCACTGGTCGCGCCGGTGACGTGCATGTACCGGCGCGCGACCATCGCGACCTGCGCGGCCGGGGTGCCGAGACCCTGCGGGTAGGCCCAGCCCGCGTCGATGCCCGAGGACGTCGGCGCGGCCGCCAGCGCGGGCGAGAACTGCCCGAACCTGGCGCCCGAGCGCTCGTTGAACGCGCGGTAGGCGACCACCACGTCGGCGACTCCGGTGGCCACCGCCATGGCGGCCTGCTGCACGGTCGCGCAGGCCGCGCCGCCGCCGTACCCGATGTGGCTGAAGAACTTCAGGCTCGGGATGCCGACGGCCCTGGCCACGGCGGCCTGGGTGTTGGTGTCCATCGTGAAGGTGGTCAGGCCGTCGACGTCGGCGGGCGTCAGACCCGCGTCGGCCAGCGCCGCGCTGACCGCCTCGGCGGCCAGTCGCAGCTCACTGCGGCCGGAGTCCTTCGAGAAATCGGTGGCGCCGATGCCGACGATGGCGGCATGCCCGGACAGGCCCGTCATGAGTTCTCCAGAGAGGGAAGGGCGATCACCGCGGTCGCCGTGATGTGCTCACCGAGGCTGTCGCGGCCACGCACATCGAGGGTGACCAGCGCGCCGGACACCGCGGTGACGGTGCCCGAGAGGGTCAGTGTGTCACCGGCGTACAGCGGCACCCCCAGGCGCAGCGCGATCGACTTCACCAGGGCGCTGGGCCCGGCCCAGTCGGTGACGAAGCGCTGCACCAGGCCGGTGTCGGTGAGGATGTTGACGAAGATGTCGCTGGACCCGCGCTCGACGGCCTTGTCGCGGTCGTGGTGCACGTCCTGGAAATCCCTGGTGGCCAGGGCCGTGCTGATCACGAAGGTGGGATCGGCGTGGATCACCAGCTCGGGTAGCTTGTCGCCCACCGCGACGGCGGCGGGTTCGGTCGTGGCGGTCACTGCGCGGCCTCCCAGTAGGGCAGAACTGTTCCGTCGGCTAGCTTTTCGAAGGCGACCCGGACGGGCACGCCGACGGCGACCTCGCCCGGTTCGATGCCACGCAGCTCACCGAGCATGCGCACCCCTTCGTCGAGTTCGACGAGGGCGACGACGAACGGCAGGTCGCGGCCGGGCACCTTCGGCGCGTGGTGCACGACGAAGCTGAACACCGTGCCGGTTCCCGCGGCGACGACGTAATCGGTGGTCTCGGCCTTGTCCTGCCACAGGGCGGGAATCGGCGGATGCCGCAGCGAACCATCGGGCAGGCGCTGGATGCGCAGTTCCCCGATTTCGGTACCGGCCCAGAAGAATTCGGTGTCCTTGGAGATGACCGGACCGACCCGCTCGGCGGGCGCGACCGCGATGTCGGACGCCGCGGCGGCTTCCTTGGCGGCGGGCACGAATTTCAGGATGCGGAACAGCATTTCGGTGACCACCTCGTCACCGACCGACCAGGTGGTGGTGAAGGTGAGGAACCAGCCGTCGCCGAGCCCGGTGCGCTTGGGGCCCTTGAACTCCGAGAGCCGGCTGGCGACGGTCACCTCCTCGCCCGGTCGCAGGTAGCGGTGGTAGGTCTGCTCGCAGTTGGTGCCGACGACGGAGGTGAAGCCCGCGTCGTCGAGCAGCTGCGTGGCCAGGCCGAGCGGATCGTCGGCGGTGCGCACGCCGTGCAGCCCGTTCATCGTCCACACCTGGGCCATCGCGGGCGGGGCCACGATGCCGGGGTGACCGGCGGCCTTGGCCGCGGCCTCGTCGACGTAGATCGGGTTGGTGTCGCCGATCGCCTCGACCCAGTTGTGGATCATCGGCTGGTTCACCGGGTCACGCCCGGCCCGCGGCGCGGACTCGCCTGCCGCGGCCAGCTTCGCCAGCGCTTCGGGAATGTCTTCGGGGGTGATGCTTTCCGGCACGCCCTGCTCCTTAGTTCATCGGGGGACGCGCGGCAGTTCCAGGCCCGCGGAGGCGACCAGTTCGCGCATGATCTCGTTGACGCCGCCACCGAAGGTGACGACGAGGTTCTGCTTGGTCCGCCGGTCCAGCCAGTCGAGCAGCTCGGCGGTGCCGGGCTCGGCCGGATCGCCGTAACGGCCGACGATCTCCTCGACCACGCGGCCCGCTTCCTGCAGCGACTCGGTGGAGAAGATCTTGGTGGCCGAGGCGTCGGCGATCACGGTGTTCTGCGCTGCGGCCGGATCCGCGGCCGCGACCTGCCAGTTCAGCAACTCGTTGAGCCGCACCATGGTGCGCACCCGGCCGAGCGCGCGCCGGACCTCGGGCTCACCGAGCAGCTGATGCCGCGCCGTCCAATCGTGCAGGCGGTCGTAGAGCTGCTCGATCTTGCCCGACGGACCCAGACTGACCCGCTCGTGGTTGAGCTGGGTGGTGATCAGCCGCCAGCCCCGGTCCACCTCGCCGACCAGCATCTCCGCCGGCACCCGGACATCGTCGAAATAGGTGGCGTTGGTGTGGTGGGCGCCGTCGCAGGTGATGATCGGGGTCCAGGAGTAGCCCGGATCCTTGGTGTCGACGATCAGGATGGTGATGCCGCGGTGGCGCGATTCCACCGAACCGGTGCGGCAGGCCAGCCAGACGTAGTCGGCCTCGTGCGCGCCGGTGGTGAAGATCTTCTGCCCGTTGACGATCCAGTCGCCGTCGCTGTCGCGCACCGCGGTGGTGCGCAGCGCCGCCAGGTCGGTACCCGCTTCGGGCTCGGAGTAGCCGATCGCGAAATGGATGTCGCCGGAGAGGATTCCGGGCAGGAACTTCTTCTTCTGCGCGTCGGTGCCGTACTTCTGCAGCGTCGGGCCGACGGTCAGCAGCGTCACCAGGGGCAGCGGCACATCGGCGCGCACCGCCTCGTTGAAGAAGATCTGCTGTTCCATCGGGCCGAAGCCCTGGCCGCCGAATTCCTTCGGCCAGCCGACGCCGAGCCAGCCGTCGCGGCCCATCCGGCGCACCACCTCGCGGTAGGCGTCGCCGTGCCGGTTGATCGCCATCGCGGCGTGTTCGGCCGGCGTGACGAGATCGGCGAAATAGGAACGCAATTCCTCGCGCAACCGCCGCTGTTCGGCGGTCAGATCGATGAACATCTTGCTCCCAGAAGGTCGAGGCGCAGGCCCTCGCCACCGAGCAGACGGGCGAGATCCTTGGCCTGTGAGTAGTAGCGGTGCATCGGGTGGGTGATATCCACACCCAGTCCACCGTGCAGGTGATGACATTTCTGCATGGCGCGCGGAACTTCGGCCGCCGCCCAGTAGGCGAGCACGTCGAGGTCCTCGTCGACGCGGTGCTGGTGTTCGGGCGATGCGTCGTCGGTGGCCAGTGCCCAGCACGCCGATTCCGCCGCCACGTGCAGCGTGCGCGAGACCACATACAGATCGGCGATCTGCTGGGCCACGGCCTGGAACTCGGCCAGCGGCCTGCCGAACTGTTCGCGGGTGCGCACATGCTCGGCGGTCAGCGTGAGCGCGCCCTTGAGCAGCCCGTCGGCGACCGCGCCGATGGTGGCCAGCGCGTAGCGGTGCAGCCGGGGCAGCACGTCGGCGGGCAGCAGCTGATCGGCGGGGATCTCGACGTCGTCGAGCACCACCGTCGCCTCCGGGATGCCGGCCGAGCCGGCGACCGGCAGGAGCTCGAGCCCCGGCGCGACCGATTCCACGAGCGCGACGCCCGCGTCGGTGGGCACCAGGATCCAGCGCGCCTGTTCGGCGTAGATCACGCCGACCTTGCGGCCGGTGATCCGCACGGTGTCACCGTCGCGGACCGCCTTGGTGGTCGGCGCGGTGGTGAACGGCGCGCCCGGCTCGCTCAGCGCGGCCGTGAGCACGGTGCCCTTGCCGACCTCGGCGACCACGCGGCCGGCCAGCTCCGCCGACAGCGACGGCAGCAGCGGCAGCACGCCGAACCCGAAGGTCGGCAGCGCGGGCACCGCCACCGCGTCGGTGGCCAGCTCCATGAGCAGGGCCGATACCTCCAGCAGGCCCATGCCGTCGCCCCCGAACTGCTCGGGCACGGGGACCGCGAGCAGGCCGGAGTCGATCAGGCTCGGCCACAATTCCATATCTCGGGCCTGCTCACGTTCGAGCAGGCTCACGACCACCTCGGCTACGGCGTCGGCGCTTTCGTCGCGGGTGAAATCCACGGCGTCCTCCCTCATCGAGCTAACTGTCCGCATCGCGCGGCAGGCCGAGAATCCGCTCGGCGGCCACGGTCAACAGGATCTGCTCGGTACCGCCCGCGATGGAGAGACAGCGTGTGAGCAAGAATTCTTTCAGGGCTTCGTCTTCCAGGGAACCGTCTTGGCCAGAAAGTTCCAGGGCGTACTCCGCCAGGTCCTGCCGATGCCGGACACCGACGAGTTTGCGCACGCTGGCTTGGGCGCCTGCGTCGACGCCCGCCATCGTCGCCACCGCGATTCGCTGTTCCAGCAAAGAGCCAGCAATCGAGGCGGCGATCAGCTCCCCGAAACGGTCCTCACGCAGTTCGGTTCCCCATCCGCCGACCGGGAAACGGTCCAGCAGCGCCTCCAGCGCGCCGCCGATGCCGCCGCCGCCCATGGCGACGCGTTCGGCCGACAGGGTGGTCCTGGCGATCTTCCAGCCGTTGTTCAGCGCACCGACCAGGCCGTCGTCGGGAACGAAGACCTCGTCGAGGAAGACCTCGCTGAAGCGGGCCTCCCCGGTGATCGTCACCAGCGGACGCACCTGTACGCCCGCGGCGTGCATGTCGACCAGGAAGTAGCTGATCCCACGATGCTTGGCCACGGTCTGATCGGTGCGGGCCAGGCAGATGCCCCAGTTCGCTTCCGATCCCAGCGAGGTCCACACCTTCTGGCCGCGCAGCACCCAGCCGCCGTCGACCTTCTCGGCGGTGGTGCGCAGCGCGGCGAGATCCGAGCCCGCGCCCGGTTCGCTGAACAGCTGGCACCAGGTGACCTCGCCGTGCAGGGTCGGCCAGACGAACCGCTCGATCTGCGTCTCGGTGCCGTAGCGCAGCAGCGTCGGCACCGCCCAGCCCGCGACCGCCAGATCGGGGGTCGTCAGGTCGGCGCGGCGCAGCTGCTCGGCGATCTGCAGGCAGGTCATCGGATCGGCTTCGCGCCCATACGGTTTCGGCCAGTGCGGCATCACGAAGCCGCCCTCGACCAGCGCCCGCTGCCGCTGCTCGGGCGACAGCGCGCCGATGGCGGCGATCTCGGCGGTCAGCGCGGAGTCGCCCGCCACGTCACCGAGCACGCGCTCGGCACCGGTGGTGCGGCGCTGCCCGGCCCTGGTGAGCTCGGCGACCCTGGCCCGCCAGCGCGCGGAGCCGCCGAGCAGCTGCCGCAGCGCACTGGCCCGGCGCAGGTAGAAGTGCGCGTCGTGCTCCCAGGTGAAGCCGATGCCGCCCAGCACCTGGATGGCGTCCTTGGCGGTGTCGACGGCCGCGTCGAGTGCGGTGGCCGCGGCGACGGCGGCCGCGATCGGCAGCTCGGCCCCGCCCTCGTCGATGGCCGCGGCCGCGTCGGCGGCGACGGCGCGGATCAGCTCGGTGCGGCACAGCATCCAGGCGCAGATGTGCTTGATCGACTGGAAGCTGCCGATCGGCTTGCCGAACTGCTCGCGGACCTTGGCGTAGTCGACCGCGGTGCGCAGGCACCAGCCCGCGACGCCGGCCAGCTCGGCGACCGCGAGGGCGACGAACAGATCGGTGACGTCGGCCGCGGACTCGAAGCCGTGCGACTGGGCCACCGCCACGTCGGCGGCGGTGATCCGGGCCAGCGGCACCGTCTGATCGGCGTTCGCCAGCGTGGTGATCGTCACATCGGCCGCCGGGATCAGCAGCCAGCGCACGCCGTCGACGGTGTTCGCGGGTAGCAGCACCTGGGTGTCGGCGTCGGCGCCGTAGACGTGGTCCCAGGTGCCGGTGACGATCCAGCCGTCATCGGTGCGCTCCGCCTTCGCGGTGAGCTCCTCGGTGGGCACCGCGATGGCGCACGGGGCGCCGTCGGTCACCGCGCCCCTGGTGATCAGCGCGGCCAGCGCGGTGGCCAGTACCGGGCCGCCGACCAGGTCGTCGGCGGTTTGTTCCAGCAGCACGGCCAGATCGGCGACGGTGCCGCCGAGGCCGCCGTGCTGCTCGTCGAGCGCGACCTCGAAGAGGCCGAACTCGGTCAGCGCGGGCCAGTACTGGCGCCAGCTACCGGCACCGCCGGCCCGCATTGTTGCAATCGGCGCGACCGAACTCGCCCAGCCCCGCAGCGACTCCGCGGCGGCTTTATGCTCGTCAGTGGTGGCGATGGTCACAAGAAAAACCGCCCTTCCGGCGTGGCTCCCACTCCTAGAACATGTTCTAATATCCGGGCCGGGTGTAAGTCAAGAGACCTACACTTGGCCCGTGTTTTCAGGCGCTCGCAGCGAAAGGGTTTCCACGATGGACAGTCCGGCCCCCACGCCCACCGTGACGACACTGTCCGAGGACGAGCTGAGCTCCAACGCACAGCGTGAGCGTCGCAAGCGCATCCTCGACGCCACCCTGTCGCTGGCGTCCAAGGGCGGCTACGACGCGGTCCAGATGCGCGCGGTGGCCGAACGGGCCGACGTCGCCGTCGGCACCCTGTACCGGTACTTCCCGTCCAAGGTGCACCTGCTGGTCTCCGCGCTGGCCAGGGAATTCGAGCAGTTCGAGGGCAAGCGCCGCCCCCTACCCGGTGACGGCCCGTCCGAGCGCATGCACGGCCTGCTCACCCAGATCACCCGGATGATGCAGCGCGACCCGCTGCTCACCGAGGCCATGACCCGCGCCTTCATGTTCGCCGACGCCTCGGCGGCGGCCGAGGTCGATCGGGTCGGCAAGGTGATGGACCGGGTCTTCGCCCGCGCGATGAGCGACGGCGAACCCGACGAGCGTCAGCTCGCCATCGCCAGGGTCATCTCCGACGTGTGGCTGTCCAACCTCGTGGCGTGGCTCACCCGCCGCGCTTCGGCGACCGACGTCACGGAACGACTCGAGCTCACCGTCGACCTGTTGCTGGGCGATCGCGGATAGACCACAAATCACCCATGCCCGTTGACACACGTCGGCTGTGCGCCTTCCCCTGGGAAGATGCATAGCCGACGTCGCATATGCGGAACCATGCATCTACCGGGCCCGAGGGCCTCTCCGCCGGGCTCGCGGGCACCGTGAGCTCGGCGAACCCGGTCCGCCTCGATGGGCGAAAGGCCCGGAATTAGCGACGCGGTCGCGAGGAACCGGGCGCCGTCGGAGCGCACAACCCGCCGCGCCGCTCGCGCGGCAAAATTGACGCAGTATTGTTTTTCGCGCCCCCTGATCAACTCCTCCGATCACTAGGTTGGATGCGTGAGCGCACAGGATCTGCCCTTGGATGTCCGCCGTGCACTGGCGTCGGTTGCGCGCGTGCCACGGCTCTTGGTTGCCTCGGACTACGACGGGACTATCGCCCCGATCGTGTCCGACCCGGCGAAAGCGTTTCCCCAACGGGAATCGGTCAGCGCGTTACGCGCGCTGGCGGGGTTGGCGAACACGACCGCCGCGGTGATTTCCGGTCGGGCCCTACGCGATCTGGCCGCGCTCTCGCGCCTGCCGGTCGAGGTGCAGCTGATCGGCAGCCACGGTTCGGAGTTCGACGTGGGCTTCGTGCACGCGATCGACAACGATGCCAAGCAACTGCTGACGGAGATCAACTCCGCGTTCACCCAGATCGCCGCCGAGAATCCCGGCGTGACCGTGGAGATGAAGCCGGCCAGCGCCGCGCTGCACGTGCGCAACGCCAGCCCCGAGATCGGCAGGCGCGCACTGAATTCCGCGCGCCAGGGTCCGGCGTGCTGGGTCGGCGTGCAGGTGACCGAGGGCAAGGCGGTGATCGAGCTCGCGGTGATCCCCACCGACAAGGGCACCGCCCTCGACACCATTCGGCATCAGGAAAGCGCCTCGGCCGCAGTCTTCTTCGGCGACGACGTCACCGACGAGAAGGCGTTCCGGGTGCTGTCGGGTCCCGATGTCGGCATCAAGGTCGGCGACGGCGAGAGCCTGGCCAAGCTGCGCGTCGACTCGACCGAGGACGTGGCGCGCGCGCTGGCGTTCCTGGTGGAGGAACGCCGGACCTGGCTGGCCGGTGCCAGCGCGCCCCGGATCGAACGGCTGAGCATGCTGGCCAGCCCCCGCTCGGTCGCGCTGCTCACCCCGGACGCGACCGTCACCTGGTTCTGCCACCCCGAGCCGGATTCCGCGGCGGTGTTCGCGCACCTGCTCGGCGGTGCGGGCGCGGGACACTTCACGGTGGCGCCGGAGCGATCCGGTCTGCCGCTGTCGCAGCGGTACGTGGACGGCACCATGACCGTCCAGACCCGGTGGGCCAGCCTGCAGGTCACCGACTACCTGCCGCACGACGTCGCCCCCGACCGCACCGACCTGACCCGGGTGATCACCGGCGACGCGAAGGCCGTCGTGACGTTCGCGCCGCGACCGGAATTCGGTCAGGTGCCGGTGCGTATCGAGGCGGTGCCCAACGGCCTGCGGGTCAGCGGCACCAACGATCCGATGGTGCTGCGCTCGCCCGGGGTGGCGTGGGAGATCAGCTCCGACGGCACCAATGAGCAGGCGCGCGCGGTCGTCGACCCGTCCGGCGCGCCGGTGATCCTCGAACTGCGCTGCGGCACCGCCGATCTGGCGCCCTCGATGACCCCCGAGCACCAGCGCAGGCAGCTGGCCGAGCAGTACTGGTCGCAGTGGGCGGCCGGGCTGCAGCTGCCCCCGCTCAAGCCGGATCTGATGAAGCGCTCCGCGTTGACCCTGCGCGGGCTCGTGCACCGCCCGTCCGGCTCGATCCTGGCCGCGGCCACCACCTCGCTGCCCGAGGACATCGGCGGCGTGCGCAACTGGGACTACCGCTACTGCTGGCTGCGCGACGCCTCGCTGACCGCGCAGGCGCTGGTGACGCTGGGCTCGCTCACCGAGGCCGAGGAATTCCTCGGCTGGGTGCACCGGGTCCTCGACACGCTGCCCGGCCCGGAACGGTTGCACCCGCTGTACACGATCTACGGCGAGACCCTGCCGCCCGAGGCCGTCATCGACCTGCTGCCCGGCTACGCCGGTTCGCGGCCGGTGCGCGTCGGCAACGCGGCGAACATGCAGGTGCAGCTCGATGTGTTCGGGCCGATCGTCGACCTGATCACCTCGATGGCGCACGAGCGCGAACGCCAGGGCGCGGTGGAGGCGGTCAAGGCGCTGCCCGACGCCGACTGGGAACTGGTGCACGCCATGGTCTCTGCGGTACAGCGGCGCTGGACCGAGCCCGACCACGGCATCTGGGAGATCCGCGGCAACCCGCGCCACCACGTGTACTCGAAGGTGATGGGCTGGCTCACGATCGATCGCGCGCTGACCCTGGCCGCGCGGTTCGATCGCCCGGTCGATCCCGAGTGGGCCGCGCTGCGCGACGTCATCGCCGAGGAGGTGAAGGCGAAGGGCTGGAACGAGGAGGTGCAGTCCTACACCGCCGCCTACGACGGCACCGACCTCGACGCCGCGACGCTGCACATCGGCCTGAGCGGGCTGATCGACCCGGCCGACCCGCGTTTCGCCGCCACGGTGGTCGCGACCGAGGCCGAGCTGCGCAGCGGTGCGACGGTCTACCGCTATCACCACGACGACGGCCTGCCCGGCGGCGAGGGCGGGTTCCACCTGTGCGCCGCCTGGCTGGTGGAGGCCTACCTGCTCATCGGCAGGCGCTCGGACGCCGAGGCGCTGTTCGCCCAGCTGGTCGCGGCCGCCGGGCCGACCGGCCTGCTGAGCGAGGAGTACGACCCGGTCGCCGAACGCTCCCTCGGCAACCACCCCCAGGCCTACAGCCACCTCGGCCTGCTGCGCTGCGCTCAGCTGCTCAGCCAGCCGGCCGACGTCCTGGTGTAAAGGTCATCAGACAAGCCGGGCTCGGACTCCGAGCCCGGCTTGTCGGCGTTCTGGCCAAGCTCTATGCCTCACCTCTTTCCCATCCCTCAGGCCACCGACGATTCATCCGGTTGACGCACGGAGCGGTCTGCAAATACGGTCCACAGAGCGGTCGCACCTCGAGTAGCGGCCATGTACCCCGGGGGGCAATTCGCGATGTCGACGACGGATTCTTCGGCGCTCTCGGTCGAACCTGAGGTGGTCAAGGCGTTCGGACGGTTGGCCTATCAGGTGGCGTCGGAATGCAAGGCTGGGTACGCATCGGTGGTCACCGACATGTGGGCGACCATCGAGGCGTGGACCGGGAACAATGCCGGTGTATTCACAGCCGGGTGGGAGGAATTCCATCTGGGTGCCGATCAGGTGTGGGATGCCCTCTTTGACCTGGCGGACAAGCTCGGTGTGACTGCGGAGACCTTGCAGGGGGCCGACGAGTCCAACGCCGCGGCGACCTACACCCTGAATCTCTGAGCCCGGGGCGATGTCTGATGACTACCGAACCTCCCGAGTTCAAGGTCGACCTCGACCAACTCGAACAGCTGACGACACGCCTGCGCGGATATCTTGCTGCGGTGTCCGATGTGCTGACCGCACTGGATGCGAAGTCCAAAGAAGTGGACGACGTCTGGTCGGGCGAGGCAGCGGCGGCTTACCGCGAAGCGCACACCGAGTGGCGGGCCGGAGTCACTGACATGCAAGAGGGATTGGCGGCCTTGCAAACCGCCGCCGAGACCGCCCATCAGGGCTACACCAACGCAGCTTCGGCGACCTTGAAGATTCTCGGCGTATGACGGCACCGACCACGATCGCAGTCGATCCGAAGATCTATTACCAGGCGGCGATCAATTGTTTCGACGCCGCCGCGGCGCTGTTCGACACCTTCACCTACATTTTCGGTGAGCTCCACGGCTACGGCATGATGGCGGGTAGGGATGAAGACGGGAGAACCTGGGCGGCGTCCTACGACAAGTCCGCTCAGGACGCGGTCTCCTTCTACGGCCAGACCTACAAGACGCTGCGGGCATACGGAACCGCACTCAACGATCTCGGCCACGAGCACGCCAATCCGACGCCCTTTTGAAGGGGACGGCGCAGCCCGAACGGCCCGCGGACAAGGCATCGACAGCTACATTCGGGCCGTACGCGCTGCCAGCGTCCGCGGCTGGTGGAACCCCGCAGGGATTGGCGCAGACAGCGATCGAGGTACTAGACGCGATCAACTGCCCGCTCCCTGACGGTGACACCGACACGCTTGCCAAGGCCGCAGACGCGTGGGATCGCCTCGGCAGGCTGTATCAGAACACGAACGCCAAAGACAAGATCACCATCGCTGTCACGCTCTTCGACGAGGTGACCTCGAACGACGCGCCCCAGGTCCGGGAAGACCTGAGGACCCTCGAGTCCTCGATCGGCGAACTGCTCAACACCTGCCAACAGATCAGCAAGTCCTGCCTGGACTACAAGGCCGCGGTCGAGGAACTTCGAGAAGAGATCAAGGGCTTCATCGAATCAATCATCCAAGAAGCCGCGATCAACGTGGCAGTGACGGTTATCGCGACCTGCGTGACCGGCGTCGGCGGGTTGATCGCCGGCGCGAAAGCGGTGGAGTCCGCCCGGCGCTGGTCGGTGAAGATCAAGAACGCAGTCACCGCTTGGCGCGCACGCAAGCTCGCCCAGCTCAAGGGGCTGGGTGAGACCGCGATCGCCGCGATGCAGAAAGCATGGCAGGCCGTGAAGAATCTCGCTTCGAGACTACGACCCGGTCGCCCTAAAGTCGCAGTCGAAGACGGCAGACTTTTTTCGAGATTCGGAAATCGCACTAGTCGCGAAGTACTGGAGAGTGGCGACCATCTGCCATTAAACCAGGATACGATCAAGATGTACGCAGAAAAGTACGGCATCGACCTCGAGGGTGTTCAAGTTCGCATTGCAACCTCCCCGGACGAAATCCGCTATTACGACGATTATGCTCAGGCTAGCGCTAGCACGATCGGGGATGACATATTATTGACTCCAGCGGCCTTCGCAGACGAGGAAGCACTGGTACGAAACCTGGTTCACGAGCGCGTGCATGTCGAGCAGTACAGGGACGGTCGCGTCAACTCCGGCGCAGTTCGTGAGCTCGAGGACGAGGCGTACCAGAAGGACGAGGAATTCTGGCAGAGGCATGGAAACAAATAGAGCGGAGGCCACCGTTAGCGAATTTCATGTTACAGACGTGTTTTGGATGAGCTCCATAGGCAAGCGCTTCATTGTCGGCAGGATGGTTGGCGTATTTGAAATCGGGCAGAGCGTCACACTCCGCCAGCAGGATGGAACCACCGTGTCCGGCACTCTCGAGGCCATCAATCTCCACAGGCAGAAGCCAGGTTTCTGCACCCTGGTCTTCTCGGAAGAAATATCGAACCGGGTACAGCCGGGCGATCTCATTCACGATTGAGAAGTTGGCCGGTCTTGATGGTCGGCTTCCTGGCAGAGTTAGGGAGTTCCTCTAGAAACCCCAGTTCAACCCCGGATCGCTTCAGGGCGACATCTGCTGACCACTGACGCCGACGCCAGGAGGGGCTGGAGGATCTCGGCCGTGCGCGATTCGATCCGCAAGCGATCAAGCGCTCAGCGCACGGACCTGTCGATCCGGTCGGCGGGCTGGTCGATCAGTGTGGTGATGGTGCCGTAGTCATTGTCAGCAGGGAGTGCCACCTGGTGGCACACCTTGCTACCATGAGGTATGCAACCGCAGCCCGAGATCACCCAGCGCGACCTGCGTAGTCGATCGAAGGAGATCATGGACGCAGTCCAGCGAGGGCAGGCGTTCACAGTCACACGCGATGGTCACCGGATCGGCGAGCTGATTCCGCTACGGCGGCGCAGGCGGTTCGTCTCGCGCGCCGAGTTCGCGTCGATGTCCCGAACCGCTCCCGACATCTCGGTCGACGCGTTCCGGGCGGACCAGGACGAGGTTGCCGACCACTACGCAGGTGATCCGGATGCCGAGTGATCATGAGGTCGGCCTGCTCGACACCAACATCATGATCCTGCGTCGGTGGATCGACCCGGCGCACCTGCCCGACACCATGGCGATCAGCACGGTCACACTGGCAGAACTGTCGGCAGGCCCACACGAAGTACGCCGCAACGACGAGCAGGACCAGTATGACGAGCACATCGAGCGCGCGAACCGGCTCGACGTACTCCAGCGAGCAGAGAACGAGTTCGACCCCATTCCGTTCGAAGCCGAAGCCGCGCGAATCTATGGACGCGTGTGCGCCGCCGTGGTCAGCGTCGGGCGCAAACCGCGACGCCGGATCGCCGACCTGATGATCGCCTCGATAGCCATCGCCGAGCAGCTTCCGCTGTACACCACCAACCCCGACGACTTCCATGGGTTGGACCGGCTGCTGACCATCGTTCCGGTAACCAGACCACTCGTTCCGACCCGCGCCCGCTGATTCCGCACAGGCCCGGACTTCGAGTCCGGCTTGTCGATGCGGTTCATGCCGGGTACTCAGTGCTGCTAAAGTAAAACGGTAACGATTTCCATTATGATCTAGGGCACAGCACCCCGTGCCTGATCGCGCACGGCCAGGAGTACCGCGTGAACAGTCGATTCGCCCGCATGTGTGCCGGTCTCACGGCGGGAGTGGCGGCTGCGGTCGTCCTCACTGCCTGCGGGGGCGGCTCGAAGGACTCCGACGGTCTGTCGATCGTGGCCTCCACCAATGTGTGGGGCTCCATCGCGACCGCGGTCGCCGGGCCGGATGTCCGGGTCACCTCGATCATCAGCGATCCCGCCGCCGACCCGCACTCGTTCGAGACCTCGGCCACCGATACCGCCGAGATCAGCGACGCCGATCTCGTGGTGTTCAACGGCGGGCACTACGACGAGTTCATCGAGAAGGCCATCTCGGGCAAGAACAAGCGGACCGTCGAGGCGTTCGAGCAGCGGGCCGACAAGAGCGACGACAACGAGCACGTCTGGTACGACGTCGCCACCGTCGCCGCGGTCGCCGACCGGATCGCCGCCCAGCTCGGCGAGGTCGACACCGCCAACGCCGCTGCCTACACCGAGCGCGCGACCGCCTTCAAGAACCAGCTGATCGGCGTCAGCACCATCACCGGCACCATCGCCACCCAGCACCCGAACGCGCCCGTCGCCCAGTCCGAGCCGCTCGCGCACTACCTGCTGCTGGCCGCGACCGCGCAGGACAAGACCCCGCACGAGTTCCAGGAAGCGATCGAGCAGGAGACCGACCCGGCGCCCGCCGCCGTGGCCGCCACCCGCGACCTGATCACCGGCAAGCAGGTCAAGGCGCTGATCTACAACACCCAGACCCAGGACAAGATCACCCAGGACCTGCGGGCCACCGCGCAGACCGCGGGCGTCGCCGTCGTCGAGGTGACCGAAACCCTGCCCGCTGGGGTGGATTACGTCCAGTGGCAGACCGCGAACGCCAAGGCGCTCGCCGCGGCGCTGCGCTGATCGCCATGTCCACGACCGAGGAAGCGGCAGGGACCGTCACCGCGGCGCACCCGGCGACAACGTCGGGCGGCACCACGCCCGCGGCGGGTGCGCCACGGGCGAGCACCGACCCGGCGATCCGTCTGCGCGCGGCGACGCTGGCGTTCGGCGAGCGCACGCTGTGGCGCGACCTCGATCTCGACGTGGCGCCCGGTGAATTCATCGCCGTCCTCGGCCCCAACGGGTCGGGCAAGACCTCGCTGCTGCGAGTACTGCTCGGGCTCCTCGAATTGGGTTCGGGCCGTGCGGAAGTCGCGGGCAAGCCGGCGGGCACCGGCAATCCGGGCGTCGGCTACGTCCCGCAGCAGAAGACGATCGACGCCGGGGTGCAGTTGCGCGGCCGCGATCTGGTCGGGCTCGGCGTCGACGGGCACCGGTGGGGCCTGGGCTGGCGTGGCCGCAAGGAGCGGGCGCGCAAGATCGAGGCCGCCGTGGCCGCGGTCGGCGCGCAGCGCTTCGCGCACGCCCCGCTGGACACGCTCTCCGGCGGCGAGCAGCAGCGGCTGCGGGTCGCCCAAGCCCTCGTCGGCGACCCGGCGGTGCTGCTCTGCGACGAACCGCTGCTGAGCCTGGATCTGGCCAATCAGCGGCTGGTCGCCGAACTCGTCGACAAGCGCCGCCGCGAACACGACACGGCGGTGCTGTTCGTGACCCACGAGATCAACCCGATCCTGCCGATGGTCGACCGAGTGCTCTACCTGGTGGACGGCGAGTTCCGGATCGGCACTCCCGACGAGGTGATGACCTCGGCGACGCTCTCGGAGCTCTACGGCACCGAGGTCGAGGTGCTGCGGGTGCGCGATCGGCTCGTCGTCGTCGGCACCGGCGACGACATGGACGCGCTCGGCGGTACCGCCTGATGGACAAGCTCGACAAGGTTCTGCACCAGATGTTCGACGTCGGCACCACCGCCGACCTGCTCGGCTACGACTTCGTCCAGCAGGCGCTGCTCGCGAGCGCGCTGCTCGGGCTGCTCGCCGGACTGATCGGGCCGCTGATCGTCAGCAGGCAGATGTCGTTCGCCGTGCACGGCACCAGCGAGCTCTCGCTGACCGGCGCGTCGGCGGCGCTGCTGGCCGGGGTCGGCGTCGGGATCGGCGCGATCGCCGGGTCGGTGGTCGCCGCCGTGCTGTTCGGCTGGCTCGGTTCCCGTGCGCGCGAACGCGATTCGGTGATCGCGGTGGTGCTCTCGTTCGGCCTCGGCCTGTCGGTGCTGTTCCTGTGGCTCGCCCCGGACCGCGCGGGCTCGAAGTTCTCACTGCTCACCGGCCAGGTCGCCAGCGTCGGCTACGACGGGCTCGCGCTGCTGGTCACCTGCACCGCGGCCGTGCTGGCCGTGCTCGCGGTGATCTATCGGCCGCTGCTGTTCGCCAGCTCCGATCCCGAGGTCGCGGTGGCGCGCGGGGTGCCGGTGCGGGCGCTGTCGGTGGTGTTCGCGGTGCTGCTCGGCATCACCGCCGCCTTCGGCGTGCAGATCGTCGGCGCGCTGCTGGTGCTCGCGCTGCTGATCACCCCGGCCGCGGCGGCCGCGCAGCTGACCGCGAGCCCGCTGCGGGCGACGGTGTTGTCGCTGGTGTTCGCCGAGGTCGCCGCCGTGGGCGGGCTGCTGCTGTCGCTGGCGCCCGGAGTGCCGGTGTCGACCTTCGTCACCGGGATCTCGTTCACGATCTATCTGGTGTGCCGGGTCATCGGCCACCGCAGTCGGCGGCCGGTCGCCGCTCGCTGAAATTTGGTGCCACTTGGGGCCGAAATTGCCCGAACCGGGGCACGGGCGAGCAGACTACACAGCATGATCGACTTCGCCGTCCCGGAAGATCTGGCCGCCCTGCGGGATCGAGTCCGCGCCTTCGTCGCCGAACAGATCGTGCCGTTCGAACGCGATCCGCGCCTGACCGCGCACGGGCCGACCGACGACCTGCGCGCCGAACTCGTCGACCTGTCCAGGGCCGAGAAGCTGCTGACCGTCCAGGCCCCGGTGGAATACGGCGGGCTCGGCCTGACCCATGTCGAGCAGGCGGTGGTCTACGAGGCCGCGGGCTGGTCGACGCTCGGCCCGGTCGCGATGAACTGCGCCGCGCCCGACGAGGGCAATATGTTCCTGCTCGGCAAGGTCGCCGACCCCGATCAGGTCGAGCAGTACCTGATGCCGATGATCCGCGGCGAGCAGCGCTCGGTGTTCGCGATGACCGAACCCGACGGCGCGGGCTCCGATCCGGGGCAGCTGCGCACCGAGGCGGTGTTCGACGGCGAGAACTTCGTGCTCAACGGGCGCAAGTGGCTGATCACCGGCGCCGACGGGGCCAAGACCTGGATCATCATGGCGCGCCTCACCGAGAACCCGCACCTGCCCGCCGGGCCGACGCTGTTCCTCGCCGACGGCGACACCGAAGGCATCGTCATCGAGCGGATCATGAACACCATGGACCGCAACTACGTCGGCGGGCACGCCGTCGTGCGGTTCGAGAACCTGACCCTGCCGCCCTCGGCCGTGCTCGGCCGCACCGGCCAGGCCCTGCGCTACGCCCAGCTGCGGCTGGCGCCCGCCCGGCTCACCCACTGCATGCGCTGGCTCGGCGCGGCCGAACGGGCGCAGAGCATCGCCCTGGACTACGCGCGCACCCGCACCGCGTTCGGCAAGCCGATCGGCGAGCACGAGGGCGTGTCGTTCATGCTCGCCGACAACGAGGTGGCACTGCACCAGTGCAGGCTGACCATCTGGCACAGCTGCTGGCTGATGGATCAGGGCCAGCAGGCCAGGCACGAATCGTCGATGGCCAAGTCCTATGTCTCCGAGGAACTGTTCAAGGTCACCGACCGCTGTGTGCAGGTGCTCGGCGGGATCGGGATCAGCGACGAGACGGTGGTGGAGATGCTGTTCCGGGACATGCGCGCGTTCCGGCTCTACGACGGCCCGACCGAGGTCCACAAGTACGCCATCGGCAAGCACTTGCTGCGGGAGTGAAGCACAATCCGATCCCGCGCCGGGCCGATGACGACGTGGTTGCGCGAGCCGCCACTTCCGGCGCCGACGCCGCGCCGCTAGTACCATTCGATCCCATGAGTTCGGAACTGCTCGTCGATGTCGCTGCCGGAGTCGCCGTGCTCACGCTCAACCGGCCGGCGCAGCAGAACGCCGTCACCCCGACGATGGCCGCCGAGCTCAGCGCGGCCCTGCGCCGGTGCGACAGCGAGGACTCGATTCGCGCCGTCGTCATCACCGGCACCGCGCCCGCCTTCTGCGCAGGCGCGGATCTGTCCGCCCGGGTCAACGGCGAGGTGACGCTGGATCCGCCGCCGTGGCAGGTCCGCAAGCCGGTGATCGCGGCCGTCAACGGCCATGCCGTCGGCATCGGGCTGGCCCTGGCCCTGCAGTGCGACCTGCGCTACTTCGCCCGCGATGCCGTCTACGGGCTCAGCCAGGTCCGCCGCGGCGTGCTCGCCGACGGCTACGCGCACTGGACCGTGCCGCGGCTGGCCGGGCTGGCCAACGCCGCCGACATCATGCTCACCGGACGCACTTTCGACGGTGACGAGGCCAAGTCGATGGGCCTGGCCAATGCCAGCCTGCCCGCGGGCGAGGTGCTGCCGACCGCCATGGCGGTCGCCCACGACATCGCCAACGGGCCAGCGCCGCTGCCGGTCGCACTGACCAAGCGGCTGATCTGGGAGAGCCTCGGCATGACGCCCGCCGTCGTCGGGCAGCTCGAATCCGAACTCAACGCCCACGTCGCCAAGAGCATCGACGGCGGCGAGGCGATGGCCGCGTTCAAGGAGCGCCGTCAGCCCAAGTGGACCGGCAGTATCAGCGCCGAGTGGCCCGCCTGGGACGCCCCCGAGGGGCGCCCCAGCCTGGACTGAGGCTCAGAAGTTCCCGTTGCAGGACCCCGCGAGGTAGAGCATCGCGAACAGCACCATCAAGATGGTGCCGATGATGCCCGCGATGTACCCGATCATCACCTGGGAGCGCCCGGACAAGGCACCGTAGGACGCGTCGATCTCGTTGAGGGCCCGCTTGCCGAGCACCCACGCGATCGGCCCGAAGATCCCGCAGCAGAACGGGCTGAGCAGCCCGAGCACGAGGATCAGGTTGGCCTGCGGGTGCTCGACCGTCTCACCGATCGGCTGGTTGGGTATCGCCACGCACCGAATTCTACTGTGCACGAGGGCCGCTGACGCTGCACTACGCGCGCAGCCACGAAACAAACCCAGCCCCGCACGCCCCGACCTCGAGGAGGGGCAGGCCGACGTAGTCGGCCGTCGCGGCCGTCCCGCCGATCAGGCGCCGGTGCGTAGGCGACGAAGGAGCAAGCACCGGTGTCTGATCGGCGGGACAGGAGGGGCCGCGACCTCGAGCGCGCCAGCGCTCAAAGAATACGACGCTGCCTGGCGATGTCGGCCAGGACCACACCGGCGGCGACCGAGGCGTTGAGCGACTCGACCGGACCGGCCATCGGGATACTCAGGATCGAGTCGCAGTTCTCGCGCACCAGCCGCGACAGGCCCTTGCCTTCGGACCCGACGACGACCACGGTCGGCACGCTGCCGTCGAACTCGTCGAGCGGGGTGTCACCGCCGGCGTCGAGGCCGACGATCTGGAATCCCTGCGACGCCCAGTCCTTCAGCGTGCGGGTCAGGTTGGTCGCCCTGGCGACGGGCAGGCGCGCCGCCGCACCCGCGCTGGTCCGCCACGCCACCGCGGTGACACTGGCGCTGCGCCGCTGCGGGATGACCACGCCCTGACCGCCGAACGCGGCGACCGAGCGGATGACCGCGCCGAGATTGCGCGGATCGGAGATGTTGTCCAGCGCGACCAGCAGACCCGGCTCGCCGGAGACCTTCACCCGATCCATCAGGTCGTCGGGGTGGGCGTAGCGGTACGGCGGCACCTGCAGGGCCACGCCCTGATGCAAACCGTTGGCGCTGAGCCGATCCAGATCGGTGCGCGGCACCTCCAGGATCGAGATGCCCATGTCGGCGGCACGCTGCACGCTCTCGGAGAGCCGGTCGTCGTTCTCGGTGCCGACGGCCACGTAGAGCGCGGTCGCGGGCACCTCGGCACGCAGACACTCGAGCACCGGGTTGCGGCCGAGCACCAGCTCGGGGCCGTCGTCGGACTTGCGGCCCGCGCGGGGTACACCGCCCTTGCCGGTCGGACGGGACTGCGCCGCTTTGGCTTTGGCGGCGGCCGCGGCGCGCTTGGCGGCGGGATGCTTGGTGCGGGCCTCGGCGGGCGGCGTCGCGCCCCGGCCCTCCAGGCCGCGACGGCGCTTGCCGCCGGAACCGACGACGGCACCCTTCTTGGTGCCGCCCTTCCTGATCGCTCCGCGTCGCTGTGAATTGCCTGCCATCAGTTCGCCTTTCCGCTAGCTGCGCCCAGCGACCATTCCGGCCCCTGCGGGGTATCGGTGACCTCGATACCCGCTGCGACGAGCCGATCCCGTGCGGCATCGGCTTCTGCCCAGTTCTTCTCCGCCCGCGCGCTCGCCCGGCGATCCAGCTCGGAGCGGACCAGCACATCGAGCGCGTCCAGTGCCGCCGAGTTGTCGGCCGGGGTGTACCAATGCGGGTCGAGCGGGTCGACGCCGAGGATGCCCAGCATCGCCCGGACCTGACCGGCCAGCTCGGCCGCGGTCTCCACCGCGCCCGCTTCCAGCGCGCGATTACCCTCGTGCACCACGTGGTGAATTTCGGCGAGCGCCTTCGGAATCGCCAGATCGTCGTCGATCGCGGCGGCGAATCCGTCGGTCCATTTACCGATCGGGACCTCGCCGACCCGATCGAGCACACGATGCACGAATGCCTCGATGCGCTGATACGAGGCGACCGCGTCGTCGAGCGCTTTGTCCGAATATTCGAGCATCGAGCGGTAATGCGCGCTGCCCAGATAGAACCGCAATTCCACCGGCCGGACCCGGCTGAGCACATTGGGCACCGAGAGCACATTGCCGAGCGACTTCGACATCTTCTCCCCGCTCATCGTCACCCAGCCGTTGTGCAGCCAGTAACGGGCGAAACCGTCACCGGCCGCCTTGGACTGAGCGATCTCGTTCTCGTGGTGCGGGAAAATCAAATCCATTCCACCGCAGTGGATATCGAATTCGGGACCCAGATAGAACTCGGCCATCGCCGAGCATTCCAGGTGCCAGCCGGGACGGCCGGGGCCCCACGGCGACGGCCAGCTCGGCTCGCCCGGCTTGGCCGACTTCCACAGCGTGAAATCGCGCGGATCGCGCTTGCCGCGGGTCGGGGTCTCGCCCTGGTGCACGTCGTCGAGTTTGTGGCCGGACAGCTCGCCGTAGTTCGGCCAGCTCAGCACGTCGAAGTAGACGTCGCCGTCGGCGGCGTAGGCGTGACCGCGCTCGATCAGCCGTTCCATCAGCCCGACCATCTGGGTGATGTGGCCGGTGGCGCGCGGCTCGGCCGAGGGCGGCAGCACGCCGAGCACCTCGTAGGCCGCGTCGAAAGCGCGCTCGTGCGTGGCGGCCCATTCCCACCACGGCCTGCCCGCCTCGGCGGCCTTGTTCAGGATCTTGTCGTCGATATCGGTGACATTGCGGATGAACCAGACGTCGTAGTCGTGCGCGAGCAGCCAGCGGCGCAGCACGTCGAACGCGACGCCGCTGCGCACGTGCCCGATATGGGGCTGACCCTGCACGGTGGCCCCACACAGATACACCGAGGCACGGCCGGGGACCAGCGGGGTGAATTCCCGCAGGGTCCGCGTGTCGGTGTCAAAAAGGCGCAAGGTCACGGCATTCGATCCTAGTCGGTGGGATGGTGGTGGAGATGACCGGCCGGTTCGTGGCTCGCCGTGATTGTCCGACGGCCGGACGAAGCGGCGAGAACGCGTGGTGCGGCAGGAAATCTTCGAGGCCCGTGCGGGCTACGAACATGCCGTGATCAGGCAGGTGGCGATGGCCGCGATGCCCTCGCCGCGGCCGGTCAGCCCGAGACCGTCCGTGGTGGTGCCCGAAACCGAGACCGGCGCGTCGAGCAGTTCGCCGAGCACTTTCTGGGCCTCGGCGCGACGAGGGCCGATCTTCGGGCGATTGCCGATGACCTGCACCGCGGCGTTGACGACCGTGAAGCCCTCCTCGGTCAGCAGCCTGCGGACCTCGGCGAGCATGGCGGCGCCGGTGACCCCGGCCCATTCGGGACGGCCGACCCCGAACACCGCGCCGACGTCGCCCAGACCGGCGGCCGAGAGCAGCGCGTCGCAGAGCGCGTGCGCGGCGACGTCGCCGTCGGAGTGCCCGGCGCAGCCGTCGGCGTCGGGGAACAGCAGACCGGCCATCCAGCAGGGACGACCGAGCTCGATGGGGTGCACATCGCTGCCGATGCCGACTCTCATCGCGCGACCGCCTGCTCGGCGGGCCGAGGAACGTCGGCGGCGCGATCGGCGCGCAACGCGTCGGCCAGGCGCAGGTCGAGCGGGGTGGTGATCTTGAAGGCGAGCGGGTCGCCTGCGACGGTGCGCACGGCGACGCCGAGGCGTTCGACCAGGCCGGCGTCGTCGGTCGCGCCGACCTCGGTGGCGTACGCCTCGCGCAGCAGGTCGGCGGCGAAGCCCTGGGGAGTCTGGACAGCCCGCAGGTGGGCGCGCTCGGGGGTGCCGGTGACCACGCCCGCGTCGTCGACCGATTTCACGGTGTCGACGACCGGCAGGGCGGGCACGACGGCGGGACTGCCCGCCTGCAGCTCGGCGGCCACTCGCGCGATCAGCTCCGGTGGAGTGAGCGCGCGAGCGGCATCGTGCACGAGATAGAACGCGGCATCGGGCGCGGCCGCGATCCCGGCGCGCACCGAATCGGTGCGCTCGGCGCCGCCAACGACGACCTGCACCGGCACAGGGGGCATCGAACCGCCGGTCAGCGAGGTGGTTGACAGCAGAGCGGACGCGGCTTCGACCAGCTCGGCGGGCACGACCACGACGACCCGGTGCACCGCACCGGACGCGATCAGCCCGTCGACGGCCAGCCGGACCATAGGTGTGCCGCCGACCGGGACGAACGCCTTCGGGGTGGATTCACCCAGGCGCACGCCACGACCGGCGGCAGGGACCAGTGCTACGACAGGTCGCACTCTAGGAAGCCGCGGCGAGGACCTCGTCGAGCAGCGATTCGGCCTTGCCGTCGTCGGTGCCCTCGGCGAGCGCGAGCTCACCGACGAGGATCTGGCGAGCCTTGGCCAGCATCCGCTTCTCACCGGCGGACAGGCCGCGATCCTGCTCACGACGCCACAGGTCGCGCACGACCTCGGCCACCTTGTTCACATCGCCCGAGGCGAGCTTCTCGAGGTTGGCCTTGTAACGGCGGGACCAGTTGGTCGGCTCCTCCGTGTGTGGCGCGCGCAGCACCTGGAAGACGCGGTCGAGACCCTCCTGGCCGACGACGTCACGGACGCCGACATATTCGGCGTTCTCCGCGGGAACCCGAACGGTCAGGTCGCCTTGCGCGACCTTCAGGACCAGATACTCTTTCTGCACACCCTTGATGGTGCGGGTCTCGATTGCTTCGATCAGCGCCGCTCCGTGGTGGGGGTAAACGACGGTGTCTCCGACCTTAAAAATCATGTGTCCCGTGCCCCTTTCGATGTTCACAGTTTAACATGCGACTCGATAACGGCGCGATCAACTGTGCAGGTCAGGGCCACAACGAGGCCATCGTAGGGGTTGACAACGCGGAATTGGTGTGCATTGTGTTGCGCCAGAACGGGTTAACCACCAGCACAGCGAGCCGTATCCGCGTCGCACTCCCCCGGCACCACTCCGGCAACCCGGCGCGAGACACCGAACTGTTACTTCCGCGCCCGCGCGTCGCGAGCCCGGACGCCACGCGCGCGAAGCGAACTACTACGCTGCCTAGTTACTACCCTCCGATCCGCTGTGTGGACGGAGTGAGCCCGGTCGACATGGAGGACAAACCGTGACTGCCCTGAAAGCTGTGACCGCCCCGTCGGCGCGACGTCGCATGGCGACGGTTGCCGCGCTCGCCGCTGCCGCGGGTATCGCCCTGAGCGGCTGCAGTGCCGGCCAGCACACCCAGACCTCGTCGCAGGCCGCCGCGATCAACGGCAACCACGCGGACGTGGGCCCGATCTCCCTGCGCAACGTGCACATCATCTACCCGGCTTCCCCGGCCGAGCACGACAAGGGCGGCAAGGCCGTGATCGCGCTGTCGATCATCAACGGCAGCGAGACCGTCACCGACGAGCTGACCAGCGTCACCACCGACCTGGGCACCGTCAAGCTCACCGGCCCGGCGGGCGACCCCAAGTTCGTGCTGAAGCCGCAGCAGATCGTCGTCGCCGGCCCGGTCAAGGTCACCGGTGACGCGCAGGGCGACGATCACCACGGCGCCAGCCCGACCACCTCCGCCGCGCCGACCACCTCCGCGGCCCCGACCACCTCCGCGGCCCCGACCACGTCCGCGACCGGTCAGGACGTCCCCTCGATCGATCCCGAGGCCAAGCCCGGCACGATCGAGATCACCGGCCTGAGCAAGCAGATCTACCCGGGCCTGACCTACAACGTCACCTTCAACTTCAAGGACGCGGGCACCGTGCAGGTGTCGGTCCCGGTCGACGCCGCCGAGGTCGACCGCGTCGAGAACGAGAAGTCCGGCCCGGCCCCCGAGGGCGCCGGTCACTGAGACCAGGCCGAACAGAAAGCCGTCGCGGTGGTCCGCGGCGGCTTTTCTTTTTGTCGGAGCCGGTCCGTAGGGTGCGCGTGTGGCCAAGACCAAAGCAGTCTTCCGGTGCACCGCGTGCTCGCACGAGGTGTCCAAATGGGTGGGTAAGTGCCCGGATTGCGGCGCCTGGGGGACGGTGAACGAGGTGGCGGTCTCCGCGGCCGCCGCGGCGCCGGGCAGGCGGGCGATGCTGCCGAGCACGGCGGCGGCGCCACTGTCGCAGATCGACGCCAAGGTCACCCAGGCCCGCTCGACCGGGGTCAGCGAGCTGGATCGGGTGCTCGGCGGCGGTGTGGTGCCCGGGTCGGTGGTGCTGCTCTCGGGCGAACCGGGCGTCGGCAAGTCGACCCTGCTACTCGAGGTCGCGCACCGGTGGGCCGCCCAGCGCGACGAAACCTCGCTGTACGTGACGGCCGAGGAGTCCGCCGGGCAGGTGCGGCTGCGCGCCGATCGCACCGGCGCGGTGCACGACCGGGTGTATCTCGCCGCCGAATCGGACCTGTCGATCGTGCTCGGGCACGTGGAACAGGTGCGGCCGACGCTGCTGGTGGTCGACTCGGTGCAGACGATGCTGGCGCCCGAGGTGGACGGCGTGATCGGCGGTGTCACCCAGGTCCGCGCGGTGACCGCGGCGCTGACCTCGCTGGCCAAGGCCACCGGAATCGCGGTGCTGCTGGTCGGCCACGTCACCAAGGACGGCAATGTCGCAGGCCCGCGCACGCTCGAGCATCTGGTCGACGTGGTGCTGCAATTCGAGGGCGACAAGAATTCGACGCTGCGCATGATCCGCGGCATCAAGAATCGTTTCGGCAGCGCCGACGAAGTGGGCTGTTTCGAATTGCACGAGGACGGCATCGCCTGCGTCGACGATCCGTCGGGTCTGTTCCTGCACCACCGCACCGATACCGTCCCCGGCACGGCGGTGACCGTCGCGATGGACGGTAAACGCCCGCTGGTCGCGGAGGTGCAGGGGCTGACCGTCAAGACCGAGATCCCGCAGCCACGGCGCGCGGTGAGCGGCCTGGACTACAACCGCGTCGCCATGGTGCTGGCCGTCCTGCAGAGCCGTGGGCGGGTGTTTCTCGGCAAACACGATGTCTACGCCGCCACCGTCGGCGGCATGCGCCTGATCGAGCCGACCGCCGACCTGGCCATCGCGCTGGCCATCGCCTCCGCCGAGGCGGATATCGCGCTGCCGGCGGGCTGGGTGATCCTCGGTGAGGTCGGGCTGGCGGGCGAGGTCCGCAAGGTCACCGGGCTGGGCCGGCGGCTCGCCGAGGCCGAGCGACTCGGTTTCACCACCGCCCTGGTGCCGCCCGGTTCGGAGAAAACCAAGACCGGTTCGATGCGTATCCACGAGGTCGGCGATCTCCGCTCGGCGCTGCGCTTGGCGCAGCTCCGCAAATCGCGCGCACCCCGGGATCCGGTCCCCGTGGAATAACTCCGGCAAACCCGGGATATGGCCGATATCGGCCATTCCCGTGCCAACAACCATTGACATAGTCGGTGAGCATGCGAAGCCTGCAAATCCACCCGACTTGAACATGTGACTTACAGCGCACCCGCACAATGCCGGACACGCACCGGCGCCGACGGCTAGGTCGCGAGGTTGAACGGCTCGGCGGCGCTGCGCACCGCACCGAGCTGCGCCACCACCATGTAGGCGCCCGCGGGCACCTGGAGGCGATCACCGGCGCAGTTCGGCTGGGACGTCGTCCCGAACCAGGTGCCCTTGTAGGACAGCTGCTCGCCTGCCTTGAGCGTCTTCACTTCCGGCGGTCCATCCGGGTTGCAGTCGTTGCTCGCCCACAGACGGCGCTGCCCGTCGAGGGTGTAGACCAGGAATTGCGGGCCGGGACCGAGATCGCGCGAACACGGCGCCGAGGAGATATTGGTGATGACCGTGCCGAACCCCGGTTGATCACCCACCCGGTACGTCGGCTGGCCGACGGTCACCTTCAGGGCCAGCGACTGATCACTGCACGGCTGTGCCGCGGGCTGATCCGCCGCGGAACTGCTCGCCGCGGCGCTGGAAGTGGCGGCGGCGCTGCTCGACGTCGCGCTGCTCGACTCGGCCGAACTGCTGGTCGACGCCGAACTGCCCGCCGCGGTGGTGGTCGACGTGGCCGCGGCGGTATCGCCGGACGAGTCACCACCGCGCGCCACCATCGTGACGAGCCAGATCACGATCGCGAGCGCGACAATGATGACGCCGATGGCGAGTGCGCGGCGACGCCAGTAGATCTCCGGTGGCAGCGGTCCATTCGGTTCCAGCACGCCTCAACGGTAAGCGCACCGCGCGGAGCCGCGCTCGATGACCTCGGCGTGTCGTGGGGGTGAACCGAACCGATCGCCCGGTTCAGACCACCTCGCCGATGTTCCCGACGACGCGACGCAGGTGCACGCGGCCGTCCTCGAGCTTGTAGGTGACGCTCGCGATCGCGCACTGACCGGTGGCGACGCGCTGGGAGATGATCATCGACCGCTGCATCAGGAGCCTGCTGGTCTCCACGACGTGGCGGGCCTCGAATTCGTCGATCGAGGTGAGGCCCTCGCGACGGCCGACCAGGATCGACGGCGTGACGCGTTCGACCACGCTGCGGATGAATCCGCCGGGGACCTCGCCACCGTCGAGCGCGTCGATGGTGGCCTTCACGGCGCCGCAGCTGTCGTGTCCGAGGACGACGATCAGCGGCACGTCGAGCACCTCGACGCCGTACTCGATCGAGCCGAGCACCGAGCTGTCCACCACATGACCCGCGGTCCGCACGACGAACATGTCGCCCAGCCCCTGATCGAAGATCAGTTCGGCGGCCACCCGGGAGTCACCGCAGCCGAACAGAATGGCGTGCGGATGCTGGCCGCTGACGAGCTTGGCTCGGTCGGCGGCGCCCTGGCTAGGATGCAGCAGGGTGTCGTTGACGAAGCGTTCATTGCCTTCGCGCAACGACTTCCAGGCGCTTATCGGATTGGAACCAGGCATACCGATCATTGTGCACAGGCCGAGGGTTACCAGCGAGTCCGCCGCGTTACGCGTCGGCAAAGATGGCCTGGCTGAGGCGGAACGGGAACAGTGAGTATCGACGCGGAAGTCTTGGTGGATTGGTTCACCGAAACGGCACGTGACCTGCCGTGGCGCCAGCCGGAGGCAACCGCCTGGCACATCCTGATGAGCGAGATCATGCTGCAGCAGACCCCCGTGGTGCGGGTCGAGCCGATCTGGCGGGAATGGGTGGCGCGGTGGCCGGTGCCCTCGGCGATGGCCGCGTCCTCGCAGGCCGAGGTGCTGCGGGCCTGGGGCAAGCTGGGCTATCCGCGCCGGGCCCTGCGGCTGCACGAGTGCGCGCGAGTGCTGGCCGCCGAGCACGGCGACGTGGTGCCCACCGACGTCGAGGTGCTGCTGAGCCTGCCCGGTATCGGTGACTACACCGCCCGCGCGGTGGCCTGCTTCGCCTACGGTCAGCGCGTCCCGGTGGTCGACACCAATGTCCGCCGGGTGGTCGCGCGGGCCGTGCACGGGCGCGAGCCGGGCAATCCGTCCTCGCGCGATCTCGCCGAAACCGCGGCCCTGCTGCCGATCTCCGTGCCGCGCGCCGCCAAGTTCTCGGCGGCGCTGATGGAGCTGGGCGCGCTGATCTGCACCGCCCGCAACCCCGACTGCGCGAACTGCCCGCTGCCCGCGTGCGCGTGGGTCGACGCGGGCAAGCCCGCCGCCGCGGTGGCCCGCAAGGTGCAGAAGTACGAGGGCACCGATCGGCAGGCACGCGGCAGGCTGCTCGATGTCCTGCGCGACGCGTCGGGGCCGGTGGAGCGGGTTCGCCTCGACCTCGCGTGGACCCGCGACCCCGGCCAGCGGGCGCGGGCACTGGATTCGCTGCTGGTCGACGGCCTGATCGAGCAGACCGAGGACGGCCTGTTCGCGCTGGCCGGCGAAGGCGGGGCGACGGGCTAGCCCACGACGCGGCGCAGGAAGCGGCCGACGAGGTCGCGATAGGCCTCGGGCTGCTCGTCGTGCACCAGGTGCGCGGCCCCCGCGACGACCACGTACTCCGCGTCCGGGTGGACCTCGGCCATCGTGCGCATCTGCCCCGGCGGGGTGATGGTGCGCTCGCCCTCGATCAGCAGCGCGGGAATTTCCAGCGACTTCCATTCGGTCCAGAAGTCCCTGGTCCCCCACTCCTCGGAGATGGCGCGGAAGGTGTCGACCTCGCCGTGCAGCCGATAGCCGTCGGGTCCCGAGGTGAACGCGCGCAGGAAATACGTGCCCGCGACCGGCCCGAAGTAGTCGAGCACCGCCCGCTCGTCGGCGAAGGGCTGCGGCCAGGAGTGGATCAGCTCGGCCCAGTGCGCGGCGGTGCGGCCGGTGAAATCGGGGGCGATGTCCTCGACGACGAGGGCGCGGACCCGCGCGGGGTGGGTGGCGGCGAAGACCCAGCCGTGGATCGCGCCCATCGAATGCCCGACGATCACCATCGGCTCGGTGATCGCGGCCGTGAGCTCGGCGAGATCGGCGACGAACGCCTCGGTGGTGAGCTCGGCGGGTGGCACGCGACCGTGTCCGGCGGCGTCGACGGTGTAGAGGTGGCCGTATTCGCGCAGCCACGGCAGCTGATCGGTCCAGGTGCGCGCGCTGCCCATCAGCCCGTGCAGCAGCAGGATCGGGACGCCGGTCCCGCCTTCGTCGTACAACACCCTGCCGATTGTGCCCCAGACCGGGATGTTTCCCGCGCGGTCGTATTGTCGGCTCATGGCTGTTGTGAAGATCAATGCGATCGAGATCCCCGAAGGTGCCGGCCCGGAGCTGGAGAAGCGGTTCGCCGCCCGCGCGCACGCGGTGGAGAACTCCCCCGGTTTCCTCGGCTTCCAGTTGCTGCGCCCGGTGGCCGGCGACAACCGGTATTTCGTGGTGACGCAATGGGATTCGGAGGAATCCTTCGCCGCGTGGCGCGACGGTCCGGCCCGGGCCGCACACGCGGGCAGCGGTGGCGAGGGCGAGCGCCCGAAGCCGGTCTCGACCGGTGCGTCGCTGCTCGAGTTCGAGGTCGTCCTCGACGTCCCCGCGAAGGCCTGACATCGGCGTTTCCGCTGGACATGCGGATGCGCGTATTGACGTGGGCGCCTGGCGACTGTCACAGTGCGAGGGAACATACGCGAGGGTGCGCGGTAATTCCGGTGAGAATCCGGAGCGGTCGCGCCACTGTATCCACGTACCGGGTCCCCGGTGCCGGAGAGCCAGACACCGGCACCTTCGCACCACACTTCGACCATGGGACGCGTATCCCTGAGGAGGACCCGAATGGCTATCGCGCATTCACCCAGCCGGTCTACCGGCCTGGACACCCTGGCAACCGTGCTCGTCACGGTCGGTGTCGTTCTGCTTGCACTGCTCGCCCTGTACCTGGTCGGTTTCGATCAGGGGGCCGTCTCGCGTAGCGGGATGTTCCTGCACGAGCTGATGCACGACGGACGTCACCTGCTGGGTGTTCCGTGCCACTGACCGGATCGCTCAAAACCCTGCTGTTACGTGGCCTGCTGGCCGGCTTGATCGCCGGCCTGCTGGCCGCGACAGTGGGCTACTTCGTCGGCGAGCCCCAGGTGGACGCCGCGATCGCCATCGAAGAAGCTGCCGCCGCCCCGGCCGATCATCCGCACGAGGCGGCCGAACCCCAGGGCCATTCGCACGGCGACGAGGAAGAACCGCTGGTCAGCCGGAACGGTCAGAAGGCGGGTCAGTTCCTTGCCCTCGGCCTGGCCGGGATGGCGTTCGGCGCGTTGTTCGCCGCGGCCGTCAACGTCGCCCGCCGGTTCACCACGCTGTCGGGAGTCGCGTTGTCGCTGGCCTCGGCGGGATTCGCGTGGGCCGCGATCGTCGCGGTGCCGTTCTTCAAGTATCCGGCCAACCCACCGGCGGTGGGCGATCCGGAGACCATCAACGACCGCACCTGGCTGTGGGTCGCCGCCGTCGTGCTCGGCCTGCTCGCCGTCGCAGCGTCGGTCGCCGCGTACCGGGCGCTGGCCGGACAGCTGGACACGCTCCGGCTGATCGCGGGCGTGCTCGCGTTCGTGCTGGTCACCACGGTCGGCTACGTGCTGCTGCCGGGCGTGAACGAGGTGGCCGACGACTTCCCCGCGACGCTGCTGTGGCGGTTCCGGGTGGCGTCGCTGGCCGAGACCACCACGCTGTGGGTCTCGCTCGGTCTGGCGTTCGCCGCGCTGACCGAATTCGCTTCGCGGCGTAGCACTCCGGTAGCAGAGCGGGTCGCTACCGCAGGGTGATCCTCGCGGGTATCGCGTGAAGGCAGTGTCGGTGACATGACCGGCACTGCCTTTTCCGTTTCCGTTTCCGACTCCCGGCCGCGCGCGGTGAGTGTCGCGTTCGGCGGTCTCGTCACCGCGCTCGCCGCCGGCGCCGCCGAAGGACTGCTGCGCGCCGTGCGTGGCGGGGGTGAGTTCGCGGCGACCGCGTCGGGGCTGCTGCCGCGGCTGGCGATCTATCTCGTCGTCGCGGCGGTAGCGCTGTACATGGTGCACGGCAGTCGCGTCGCGCGGGCGCTGCTCACCGTCGGGATCGGCGTGGTCGGCCTGGTCTCGCTGATCATCGAGCCGCTGGCGGTCCTGCTGTCCACCGACGATTTCGGCGCGCTGTTCGCCGGGCTGTCGCCGTCGTCGGCGGTGCTGGCCGGCTGCCGTACCGTCCACGTCCTGGCGGTGGTTATCGCGATTCCAGCCATGTACACGCCGGCGGCGCACCGCTGGTTCACCCAGCGCTAGCCCCGCGGACGCGCCGGTGGGCGGCATCTGCGTCCCAGATGCCGCCCACCAGGGTGATCAGATCAGTGCGGCGTCCAGCTCGATCTCGGCCACACCCGCGAGGGCCTTGCTGACCGGGCAGCCGTTCTTCGCGGCGGTCGCGGCGGCGGAGAAGCCCTCGGCGTCGAGACCGGCGGCGACGGCGCGCACGGTCAGCTTGATCTTGCTGATCCGGAAGCCACCGGCCGGGTCCGGGCCCAGCGTCACATCGGCGGTGACGTCCAGGCTCTCCGGCGTGCCGCCCGCGTTGGCGATCTCGGCCGACAGCGCCATCGAGTAGCACGACGAATGCGCGGCGCCGATCAGCTCTTCCGGGCTGGTGCCATCGGCGGCGTCGGCCACGCGACGCGGGAAGGTCACGTCGAACTTGCCCACCTCGGAGCTGACCAGTTCGACCTGCCCGGAACCATCCTGCAGTCCGCCTGCCCAGAGGGTGCGTGCGCTACGAGTCGGCATGCCGATCCTTTCGATTCGTTGGGTGTTGCGTCCGATGACGAACCTACTCGGATCCCGGCTCGATCCGGCCCGGGTTCGCGCCTCAGGCGACGGTACCGGTGACTTCGTCGAGGCGTTCGAGCATCTCCGGCCACACCTGCTGGTGCAGGTCGCGGATAGCGGCGGTGGGGAACCCGGAGTGCCGCAGGCGCAGCCGGATACCGCGGGGCTGCTTCAGGAATTCGGCCGCGACCACGGTCTCCACGCCGTCGGTGGCGGCGGTGACCCAGGTGAACTCGACCCGGCGGTTCTGCTCCAGCAGCAGGATGCGGCCGTAGTGCGGATTGCGCTTGTCGGCCGTGCCGGTGTCGAAGTACAGGGGTTCGTTGACGCCGGGCCGTCCGAGCACCGATCCGGGAACCGCCAGCCACAGGTCCAGGCCCTGGGTCCAGGCCGCGTAGAGCAGACTGGGCGAGGCTTTCATCACGCGCTCGACCGTGAGCTCGTGCGGTCGCGCAGACAGATCCGGGGGGCGAACTGGCTGGTCCATCAGCCGACCTTACCGGCTCGGACCGGCCGTTCGCCGCATCGGGTGCGCGACAGCGTCACTCGGGATTGGTGACGCGGGCCAGCACGATCCCGCCCAGGATCAGCGCCAGCGCCAGCATCCGGCCCGCGCTGAGCGGGTCCTTGTGCACGAGGACCCCGAGGCTGATCGCGCCGAGCGCGCCGATCCCGGTGAACACCGCGTACGCGGTGCCCACGGGCAGGGTGTGCATGGCCCGCGAGAGCAGATACACCGCGAGCGATCCGAGCGCGATGCACAGCAGCGTCGGCCCCAGTTTGGTGAAGTTCTCGGTGGGTTTGATGGTCTGCGACCAGATGATCTCGACGAGGCCGGCGAGGCCGAGTACTACCCAGCTCATTTCACGTAATCCTTGGCGAGCAGGCGAACGTCGGTCAGCGCCGCGGCGAGCGAGGACTCGTGCGCGTCGCGCAGGTGGGCCAGGTTCGGATCCTGGACGGCGTTGGTGAGTTCGGCGTGGACGAACACGGTGTCGGTGACGGCGTAGTGGCCGGCGAAGAAGTCGCGCAGGTAGCGCTCCTGATAGTCGAACGCGGCCTTGGGCGCACCCGGCGAGTAGGCGCCGCCGCGCGCGCTGACCACCACGAACCTGCGCTCCCCCAGTGACATTCGCGGGAAGGTGATCTGGTCGAGCCAGGCCTTGAGCGCGGCCGGAATCGAGTAGTTGTACATCGGGGTGCCGATGAGGATCACGTCGGCGGCGAGCACCTGCGTGAGCAGCGGTTCCACGATCTGCCACGCGGCCTGGGCGGCGGGTGTCACGGCCAGTTCCGGGAGCCGGTCGAGGTCGGTGCTACCCGCGGCGAGGACGGCGTCACAGAGCTCGGTCCAGCCCTCGCCGATGAACGGCGCCGGATCGGTCGCCAGATCGCGGTAGGTGTAGCGGCCGTCCGGCTCCGCGGCCCGCCAGGACTCGACGAATTCCGCGCCGAGCCTGCGGCTGACCGAGTGGGTACGAGCGCTGGCGTCGAGGTGCAGCAGGTGTGTCATGGCCGAGCCTTTCGAGAACTGGACATCATGTCCGCTTGTTGATATCCCGACCATAGAACACAAGTGGACAGCTTGTCCACATATTCGATTCTGGGCTACAGTCGAGCGCATGGAGCCTCGATCCGACCTGCTCACCGGCGCGGCGCTGGACGCACCGCAGCCCGCCGAGCGCACCGACGCGGCCCGCAACCGGGCCAAGGTGCTGGCGGCGGCCGCCGAACTCTTCGCCACCCGCGACCCGCGCACGGTCACCATGGACGACATCGCCAAGGCGGCGGGCGTCGGCCGCGGCACCCTCTATCGCCGCTACCCCGACCGCACCGCCATCGCCGTCGCCCTGCTCGACGAACACGAGCGCACGCTGCAGGAACACCTCCTGCGTGGCGACCCGCCGCTGGGCCCGGGCGCGCCGCCGGCGCAGCGGCTCGCGGCGTTCTATGCCGCGATGATCGAATTGCTCACGGCCCACGCGCATCTCGTCCTCGGAGCCGAGACCGGTGGGGCGCGCTTCGCGACCGGGGCCTACGGGTTCTGGTCGGCGCATGTCCGGGCGCTGCTGGTCGACGCCGGTGTAGCCCACCCGGATTCCCTGGTCGACCCGGTCCTCGCACCGCTGGCCGCCGAGGTCTATCTGCAACAGCGCGAGCGCGGGTTGTCGGCGGCGCAGATCGTCGACGGGCTGAGCGTGCTCGCCCACAAGCTGCTCGACCGGCCCTGAACTGTCGGTCCTTGCGGCTACCGTCACGCGGGTGACGACACTTCCGACCGAAACCGAAGCCGCCCGATTCTGGGCTCTGATCGAAACCGCCTGGGAGCGCGCTGGTTCCGCCGATTCCCGGCGCGCCCTGCTCGACGGCGAGTACGACCACGACCTCCTCGGCCGGTTCATCGATGCCCTGCGCTCGCTGAGCACCGATTTCACCAGCGCCGAACTGACCGCCCTGGATCGCGTCGCCGAGCGGGCGCTCTACGAGATCGACCGCGCCGACATCCAGGCCATCACCGACGGCTCCGACGACGGTTTCCTGTACGCCCGCGGCTTCATCGTCGCCATGGGCCGCGACCACTACGACGCCGTGCGCGCCGACCCGGAGGTCGCCGTGCCCGACGCCGAGTGCGAGGAGCTGTGTTACTTCTTCGCCCACCTGCACGACAAGCTCTACGGTGGATTCCCCGAGACGGATTCGGGCATCTCCCGCGAGTCGGTGTCGAACCCGGTCGGGTGGCCCTGAGCGTCAGGTCAGGTCGCGGCGCGTCATCAGCCAGATCGTGCCGCCGCCGAAGACCAGCACGTACGCGCCGAGCAGGGCCAGTGACTCGCCGCGGCTGAGAATGTCGAGGACACCGGGGGTCGCCGGGCCGCCGACCGTGCGCATCGCGCCCGCCAGCGAACCCGCGGCCGTACCCGGCAGCAGGTCGGTGACCGTCTCGATCGGACCGAAGACGCCCGCCACTCCGCGCAGCAGGTTCTCGACGACGAGCACCCAGATCAGGCCGAGGCCGACGGCGAGCGCCGGACCACGGGCGATCGCGCCGACGAGGGCGCCGGCCAGCGTCCACATGCCCAGGATGGCCGCGCCGGAACCGATGCCGAGCACGGATCGTGTCAACGTCGGCAGCACCAGCGGTCGGCCCTCGCTCACCGCGATGAGCGAGGCGACACCGAGGTCGACGGCGAACGCCGCGCAGACCAGCGCGACCACCACGACCAGCAGACTCAGCAGCAGCCCACCGATGGCCGCCGGACGGCTCGGGCCCTGGGTGAAGACGGTTTTCCAGGTGCCCCAGCCGTAGCCGCTGCCGACCGCGAGCGCACCGAGCACCAGCATCAGCGCGCCGCCGAACATCGCCATACCCTGGGTGAAGACCTCGGGGACAGCGGCGGGCAAGAGCTGGCCGAGCAGGACGTCGCGGGGCAGGCCGTCGGACATGGCGCCGCTCTCCCCCGAGGCGTAGGCGAGGTAGTTGAACAGGTAGGCGAAGGTCAGGTTCAGCAGGAGCCAGACGCCCAGGACGATCCAGAAGGCGGGCCAGCGACCCAGCCGCACCGCCTCCGCGCGCATGCTCGCCCACAGATCCCTTGTCACACCGGTCATTTCGCGACCTCCACAGCCGTCATCTCGAAGAACACTTCTTCCAGGGATTTCTCGTCGACCCGCAGTTCCAGCAGATCGGCGCCCGCCGCCACCACCGCGCGCGCCACCGCGGGCGCCGTCGCGGCCGTCGTCTCGACCCTGATCCCGTCGACGCTCGCCCGGGCGGGTGCGACGGCGCGGATCGCCGTGAGCGCGCTGTCGGCGGGTTCGGCGCGCACGATCAGCGTTGCGCTGCCCCGCAATTCGGCCACGGTCGACTCCGCGAGCAGCCGGCCGCCGGAGATCACGCCGACCCGATGGCAGATCTCCTGCACCTCGGCGAGCTGATGGCTCGACAGCAGCACGGTGTGCCCGTCGGCGGCCAGATCGACGATGAGCGTGCGCATTTCGGCCAGTCCGGCGGGGTCGAGGCCGTTGGTCGGCTCGTCCAGGATCAGCAGATCGGGGTCGCCGAGCAGGGCCGCGCCGACGCCGAGGCGCTGCTTCATGCCGAGCGAGTAGGTGCGGAAACGGTCGTCGGCGCGGTCGGCCAGGCCCACCCGGACCAGCGCCCGCTCGACGTCGGCGGCGCGATGGCCCCGGTAGCGGGCGAGCACGCGCAGGTTGTCGCGGCCCGAGAGGTAAGGGTAGAAGCCGGGGCCCTCGATGAGGACTCCGATGCGGCGCAGCACCGCCGGGTCGCCCGGGGCCAGGCCGCGCACCAGGGCGGTGCCCGAGCTGGGCCGGATCAGGCCCGCCAGCATGCGCAGGGTGGTGGTCTTGCCCGCGCCGTTGGGGCCGAGGAAGCCGTAGATCTCCCCCGCGGCGACCCGCATACTCACCGCGTCCACCGCGAGGTGGGCGCCATAGCGTTTGGTCAGCCCGTCGGTGACCACGATCGAATCGTTCATGGGAATCAGAATCCGCGCGACGGGGGTCCTCGGGCATCCGTCGCGCAGCGTCTCCCGCGCTACGCCGCGCGGCCTACCCTCGGCGTCCGCGCCGCTGAATATTCGCCTCGGCGGGCGCCCGAGCGGCCGATCCGGCGTGGTGACGGGGTTCGCGCCGGAATTACGGGCGCAGGCCGACGCGAGCGGCGCGACTACGCAATAGGGTGACAGAGGTGGGAGCGTCTGCGAAGTGGGAGCGTGGCTCGGTCGTTCAGGACTGGGGCCTGGCTGGTGTGGTCGCGCTGATCCAGCTGGCCGGCAGTTCCGGGGCGAACGCGCATCAGACCGGCGTGCGTTCGCTCGACGCGTTCGCGTATCTGTTGCTGCTCGCCGGTCCGATCGCGCTCGGCTTCCGACGGTTGCTGCCCGAGCCGGTGCTGCTGGTCGCGCTGCTGGCGGCGGTGGCGTATGTGCTGCGCGACTACGGGTACGGGCCGATCTTCCTGTCGTTGGTGATCGCGTTCGTGAGCGCGGCGGTCAACGGATCACGCTGGCGTACCTATCCTCTGGTCGTGGTCGGCTACCTGACGATGGTCTGGCCGGTACCCGCGCTGCTCGGGCGCGAGACCGGCGCCTGGCAGGTCTTCGGGCTGCTGGCCTGGATGGGGATCCTGGTCGCGATCGCCGAGGGCGTGCGGCAGCGGCGCGCCGTCGTGGTCGCGCGCAGGCAGCGGGCCGAGGCAGCGCGCCGCGACGACGAGGCGCAGCGGGCCAGGGCCGCCAGCGAGGAGCGGCTGGCCATCGCCAGGGAACTGCACGATGTCCTCGCGCACAGTCTTTCGCTGATCAATGTGCAGTCCTCGGTGGCGCTGGAACTCTTCGACCGCAAACCGCAGCAGGCCGCGGCGGCGCTGGCCACCATCAAGACCACCTCCAAGGAGGCGCTGGCCGAGGTGCACACCCTGCTGCACGCCATTCGTAGCGGTGCCCCGGTCGCGCCTGTGGTGACCGAACCCGTCGATACCGGTGCCGCCGTGGCCGATTCGCCGCCGCCGGTCGCACCCGTCCCGCCGCCGCGGCCGGCCCCGCGCGCGCCGGTGCCGTCGCTCGACGACCTCGACACCCTGCTGGAACGCACCCGCGCGACCGGTCTCGCCGTCGATACCAAGATCATCGGCCCGCCCAAGAAGCTGCCCAGCGTGATCGATGTGGCGGCGGCCAGGATCATCCAGGAATCGCTGACCAATGTGGTGCGGCACGCGCCGGGCGCCGCCGCGCTGATCACCCTGCGCTACACGCCCGAATCGGTGGACATCACCGTCGACAACACCCGGCCCACCGGTACGGCCGTGCGCACCGGGGCAGGCGGGAACGGGATCATCGGGATGCGGGAACGGGCGCACGCGCTCGGCGGCGCGCTGACCGCCGGGCCGCGGCCGTCCGGTGGGTTCCGGGTGGCGGCCAGGTTGCCCGCCCGGCCGGTGTCGGCGCAGGCGGGATCCGCGTCCGGCGGCACGGAGGCGAGCGCATGAGTGAACAGTCCGGCGCGGCCAAGACGCGGGTGCTCGTCGCCGACGATCAGGCGCTGGTGCGCGGCGGGTTCGTCGCGCTGCTCGACGCGCAGGACGACATCGAGGTCGTCGGCGAGGCCGAGAACGGCGAGCAGGCCGTGCGGATGACCCGCGCGCTCGTCCCGGACGTGGTGCTCATGGACATCCGCATGCCCATCCTCGACGGCCTGGCCGCCACCAGGATGATCGCCGACGACGCCAAGCTCGCCGAGGTCCGCGTCGTCGTGCTCACCACCTTCGAACTCGACGAATACGTCTTCGAGGCGATCCGGGCGGGCGCGGCCGGGTTCCTGGTCAAACACACCGAACCCGCCGACTTGCTGCGCGCGGTCCGGGTGGTCGCCGAGGGCGACGCCCTGCTCTCCCCCGGCGTCACCCGTCGCCTGCTCGCCGAGTTCTCCACCCACGCCAAACAACCCCCGCCCGCCGCCCTCGCCGACCTCACCGACCGCGAACGCGAGGTGATGACCCTGGTCGCCGAGGGCCTCACCAACGCCGAGATCGGCGCCCGCCTCTATCTCAGCCCCGCCACCGCCCGCACCCACGTCAGCCGCATCCTCACCAAACTCGACGCCCGAGACCGCACCCAACTGGTCGTCCTCGCCTACGAATCCGGTTTGGTCCGCCCGGGCTGGCAATAGCCCGGGTCCTCCCCACTACGTGCCAGGCCGGAGGCCGGGAAGCGGGCACGGCGGACGGTCCCCGCCGGTGTCGATCTGTTCTTCACCGGGCGCCCGCTGGACAGCGAGGCGAAGGGCTACAGCGGAGCTTCGCGTGAAGCCTGGCGTTCGAGTCGCTTCCCGTGGCGTTTGGGTCGCGAGCGGGGGCGAGAAACGTTGTTGCACCGGGCATGACGACGACTTCGACCATCGAGGCGGCGCCGGAGACCGGCCGCCGCGCATGGCCCGCGCTGCTCACCATGTTCCTGGGCAGCTTCACGCTGGTGACCGCGGAGTTCCTGCCACCGGGAGTACTGACCGCGCTGGCCGAGGACCTGCGGGTACCGGAGGGGGTGGTCGGGCTCTCGGTGAGCGCGACCGCGCTCACCGCGCTGCTCGCCGCGCTGGGTTTGGGCTCGCTGTTTCCGAAGGCCGACCGGCGCACGCTGCTGCTGGTGCTCACCATCGGCGCCGCGGTGTCGAACGTGCTGGTGGCGGTGGCGCCGAATATCGCGCTGCTGCTGCTCGCGCGGCTGCTGCTCGGCGTGGCCGTCGGCGGGTACTGGTCGATGGCGCTGGTGATCGCCGCGCAGTTGGTGCCGGCCCACCGTCTGGGCAAGGCGATGATGATCGTGAACTCGGGCACCACCGTGGCGACCGTGGCCGGGGTGCCGCTGGGCGTGCTGCTGAGCACGTACGCGGGCTGGCGGACCGTGTTCGTCGTGACGGCGGGACTGACCGTCGTGGCCGCGGTGGCGGTGCGGGTGATGTTGCCGCCGATCGCGCCGAGCAAGGGCATCGGGTTCGCGGCGATGGGCGCGGCGCTGCGGGCGCCGGGGGTCGCGTTGGGGCTGGTCAGCGTGGTCGCGGTGATCGGCGGGCATTTCGCCGGGTTCACCTACATCCGGCCCGCGCTGGCCGAATTGCTCGAGGCGGGACCGTCGGCGATTCCGGTGTTGCTCGCGCTGTTCGGTGTCGGCGGCCTGCTCGGGAATTTCCTGCTCGGCTCGCTGGCCGACCGCAAGCTCGGTGTCCTGCTGGTCGCGGTGCCGACGGCGATCGGGCTGTCGCTGCTGGCGATCGTCGTCTCCGGCGCGGTGCCGGTGCTCGGCTATGTCGCGGTGGTGGTGTGGGGCGGCGCGTTCGGCGGCATCCTCAACCTGGTGCAGGTGTGGGTGTCGCGGGTGCTGCCCGAGCGGATGGAGGCGGGCAGCGGGCTGGTGGTCGGCGGTTTCCAGCTGGCGATCATCCTCGGTTCCGCGGTCGGCGGACGCGGGGTCGACAGCATCGGCCTGGCGGCGACCTACGGGCTCGCGGCGCTGGCGGCGGTGCTCGGCGGCGTGCTGGTGCGGGTCTCGCTCAGCCGCGCCGCGCGGTCCTAGCTCAGGCCGAGCGGGCCACGCGCCGCCACTGCGACGGCGTGTGGCCCGTATGCCTGCGGAAGGCCCGGCCGAACGCGGTCTCGGAGCGGTAACCCAGCCGCCGCGCCACCGCGCCGACCGACACGTTGTGCTCGGCCAGGTACACCTGGGCCCGCTCGACCCGCAGCTTCGTCAGATACCGCCCCGGCGTGAGCCCGGTGGCCGCCTGGAACCGCGCCGCGAACCCGGACCGCGAGGCCAGCGCGACCCGCGCCAACGCCTCGACCGTCCACTCCTGCCCGGGATCGGCGTGCATGGCGGCCACCGCGCGTGCCACTCCCGGCTCGTTCACCCGCAACAACCAGCGCTTGGGCGCGCACCCGCGCGCATGCCAGGACTCGATCGCCATCGACGCGATCAGGGTCGCGACCCGGTCGCCCTGCACACCGAACGGATCTGGGCATTCGCGCACCAGATGCTCGAACATGGTCGCGGCCAGTGGCGCGTGTCGCACGAACTCGGTGAGCAGCACCCGCTGCGGCAGCGCGTCCATCGCGCCACTGGTCGCGGCCGATGCGAGCCGCACCCGCAGCACGGTGCCCTCCGACAGGGCGGTGATCGCGAAGCGGTCCGCACGCGGAACGAACAGGAAGTCACCGCAGGCCAGATCCTCTGCCGTGCCCAGACCTTCGACCCGGACCAGGCCCTCCGTCACCACGAGCGCGCTCGGCTCACCGGCGATGAACTCCCCACCGCCCGCGGTGAGCGCGAATTCGTCCCGGCCCGCGAAGCGCCATTGCAGGCCGGCGAGCACATTGTCGAGGCCGCTCGCACCAGATTCGATCAGCGTCACCGTGCACATCCTCCGGGGGGATCTCCGACGGATTCACGGTACCAAGGCAGCTCGGAGCCGGTGCGGCCGCGAAACAGCGCCCGGCACTACGCCCGTGGACGTAGCCGGGATCGGGTCGCGCGGCCGATGCCCGCGGCGGCCGTCGCGAGCAGGCTGAAGTCATGAACACCTTCGACAGCGCGACGACGCTGACCCTCCTGGCCGACCACTACGCCGGGGGCTGGCATCCCTGGCCCTTCTTCTGGATCTTCCCGCTGCTGTTCTGGATCACCGTGATCGCCGTGCTGTTCTTCGCACGCAGGCGGTGCGCGGGGCGCGGCGGCGGGATCGGGGCGCTACGCACCGGGTTCGCCCGGGGCGAGATCAGCGAGTCCGAGTACCGCAGCAGGCTCGCCGTGCTCAGCGAACCTCGCCCTCGCGAGCAGAAGTAGGAGATCGCGATGCGATTCGGGATCGTGCTGACGCCCCGGTCCGGGGCCCAGTGGACGCGCGCGGTGGTCGACGCCGAGCAGCGGGGCTATGCCACCGTCCTGCTGCCGGACACGCTCTACACCCCCTCACCACTGCCCGCGCTGGCCGCCGCGGCCGCGGTGACGACGCAGCTGCGACTGCGGCCCAACGTCCTCGCGGCGCCCTTGCGCACCATCGGAGCGACCGTGCGGGAAGTCACCGCGCTACAACTGCTTTCGGACGGCCGATTCGAGCTGGGCCTCGGCACCGGCCGCCCCGACGCCCGCGGCGAGGCCGAAAGGCTCGGCATGCCCTGGGGTTCGGCGAGCGAACGACGACAGCATCTGATCGACACCGCGACCGCGATACGGGCGCAGGTCGACCCGGCCCCGCCGCTCGTGATCGCCGCGAACGGCCCGCGCATGCTCGCCACCGCGGCCGCTCACGCCGACCGGATTCTGCTGGCCGCCGCCCCGGATGCCACCGAGGACGACCTGGCCGACATGGTCGCCGCGATCGCCGAACACACCGACCGCGACGTGCGGTGCACCCTCCAATTGGTCGGTGTCGGTGAGCGATTGCCGCACTGGCTCAGCGCCCGCCTCGGCTACACCGCGGACAAGCTCCGCGACGCGGGTGCGGCCGGACTTCTCCCCAGTGATCCCCAGGCGGCTGTGGACATCCTCGAATCCCGCAGCGCGCGCTACGGAATCGACGAACTGATCGTCCCCGGTGAACTGGCCGAGGCGTTCGCGCCGATCCTCGACCTCGCGCTCGGGCGTCAGTAGATGGCGCTCCAGTAGGCCTCGACGACGAGACCGACGATGTAGCGCGGATTCTGCGGATCGTCGGTCACCGTGACGGTCGCCTTGGACAGGTCGAGCTTCATGCCGTCGCCGTTCAGGTACTGCTGGCTGTTGGCGGTGTAGGTGAAGAAGGGCGCCTCGAACGGCTGGGCGCGCAGCGTCGGCGCCGCGGCGCGCAGCACCCGGCTTGCGTCGGCGCGCTCGCACGATCACTGCGGCGCCACGCGCCTTTACCCACCCGAACACATCGACGAACCTAGCAATCGGCCCGAGCGAAAGATCGCGGCGCCCAGCCGGATTCGATACCGTGCGCGCGGTGTCGGTGACCACTGCTAGCTTCGGCGGACATCACCGGGCGGAAAAGGAGTTCTCCATGGGGGTGATCATGTCGTTCACCAGGGTGAGTGCCGTGGAGCTGGAGCGGCTGGCCACGACGACCGAGTGGCCGGACGATTTTCTCGACGGCCTGCGGGTCCAGGACGGCGGACCGAGCGGCTACCTCGACAAGGCGTGGGCCGGCTTGGAATACCTGCTGGCCCAGGCGAATATCGGGATCGATCTGATCGAGACCGGCCGTCCGCTGGCCGATGACAACTATTTCGCCTGGCACCCGGACGACGTGTCCGCCACGGCGAAGGTCCTCGGCCGCTACCCGTTCGACGAGCTGGCCCTGTTCTTCGATCCTGCGGCGATGGACGCGGCGGAGGTGTACCCGAACATCTGGGTCCGCGACGGCGAGAGCGGACTGCACTACCTGCGCCACCACTACGACGGCCTCGAGCACGTGTTCCGATACGCCGCCGAGCGCGGGTCCGGCTTCCTCCAGCATTTCGGCTGACCGATCGAACGACGAAGCCCGCCCCTGGAAATCCAGGAGCGGGCTTCGTTCGGTTCAGCTGGTTACTCGCCGGAGGCGGCGGCCTCGGGCGCGGTGCCCTCGGCAGCGCCGGTCAGGACGACCTCGGGCTTGTCGTCGCCCGCGGGAGCCTTGGTCAGCTTCGCCTTGCCGGCGAAGGTGAACTTGGCGTCCTCGCCCTGGCCCTCGCCGTTCCAGCCCTCGACGTCGACCACGATGGTCTGGCCCGCGCCGATCTCGCCGAAGAGGATCTTCTCCGACAGCTGGTCCTCGATCTCGCGCTGGATCGTGCGACGCAGCGGACGCGCACCCAGGACCGGGTCGAAACCGCGCTTGGCGAGCAGGCTCTTGGCCTGGTCGGTCAGCTCGATCGCCATGTCCTTGTTCTTCAGCTGCTTGGCGACGCGGTTGATCATCAGGTCCACCATCATCACGATCTGCTCGCTGGTGAGCTGGTGGAACACGATCACGTCGTCGATGCGGTTGAGGAACTCGGGGCGGAAGTGCTTCTTCAGCTCGTCGTTGACCTTGAGCTTCATCCGCTCGTAGTTCGACCCCTCGGCGTTGGACTGGGTGAAGCCCAGGCCGACGGCCTTGGAGATGTCGGAGGTGCCCAGGTTCGAGGTGAAGATCAGCACGGTGTTCTTGAAGTCGACCGTACGACCCTGACCGTCGGTGAGACGGCCGTCCTCGAGCACCTGCAGGAGGGTGTTGTAGATCTCCTGGTGCGCCTTTTCGATCTCGTCGAACAGAACCACGGAGAACGGCTTGCGGCGCACCTTCTCGGTGAGCTGGCCGCCCTCTTCGTAGCCCACGTACCCGGGAGGGGCACCGAAGAGCCGCGACGCGGTGAAGCGGTCGTGGAACTCGCCCATGTCGATCTGGATGAGCGCGTCGTCGTCGCCGAACAGGAAGTTCGCCAGCGCCTTGGACAGCTCGGTCTTACCGACACCGGACGGACCGGCGAAGATGAACGAGCCCGAGGGGCGCTTCGGATCCTTCAGGCCGGCGCGAGTGCGGCGGATCGCCTTGGAGACGGCCTTGACGGCATCCTCCTGGCCGATGATCCGCTTGTGCAGCTCGTCCTCCATGCGGAGCAGACGGGTGGTCTCCTCCTCGGTGAGCTTGAAGACGGGGATGCCGGTCCAGTTGGCCAGCACCTCCGCGATCTGCTCGTCGTCGACCTCGGCCACGACGTCCAGATCACCGGAACGCCACTGCTTCTCGCGCTCGGCGCGCTTGGCGACGAGCTGCTTCTCCTTGTCCCGCAGGCGCGCGGCCTTCTCGAAGTCCTGCGCGTCGATCGCGCTCTCCTTCTCGCGGCGGGCATCGGCGATCTTGTCGTCGAACTCGCGCAGGTCCGGCGGCGCGGTCATCCGGCGGATGCGCATGCGCGCGCCCGCCTCGTCGATGAGGTCGATCGCCTTGTCCGGCAGGAACCGGTCGTTGATGTAGCGATCGGCCAGCGTCGCGGCGGCGACCAGGGCACCGTCGGTGATGGACACCCGGTGGTGCGCCTCGTAGCGGTCGCGCAGACCCTTGAGGATGTTGATGGTGTGCTCGACGGTCGGCTCGCCGACCTGCACCGGCTGGAAGCGGCGTTCCAGGGCGGCGTCCTTCTCGATGTACTTGCGGTACTCGTCGAGAGTGGTCGCGCCGATGGTCTGCAGCTCGCCACGGGCCAGCTTCGGCTTCAGGATCGAGGCCGCGTCGATGGCGCCTTCGGCAGCACCCGCACCGACGAGCGTGTGCAGCTCGTCGATGAACAGGATGATGTCGCCGCGGGTGTTGATCTCCTTGAGCACCTTCTTCAGGCGCTCTTCGAAGTCACCGCGGTAGCGGCTGCCCGCGACCAGGGAACCCAGGTCGAGGGTGTAGAGCTGCTTGTCCTTGAGGGTCTCGGGGACCTCACCGTTGACGATGGCCTGCGCCAGGCCCTCGACGACCGCGGTCTTACCGACACCGGGCTCACCGATCAGGACCGGGTTGTTCTTGGTGCGGCGGCTCAGCACCTGCATGACGCGCTCGATTTCCTTCGAGCGGCCGATGACGGGATCGAGCTTGCCCTCGAGCGCGGCCTGAGTGAGGTTGCGGCCGAACTGGTCGAGCACCAGCGAAGTGGACGGAGTGCCCGCCTCACCACGCGAGCCGGAACCCTCGACGGGCTCCTTGCCCTGGTACCCGGACAGCAGCTGGATGACCTGCTGACGGACGCGGTTCAGGTCGGCACCGAGCTTGACCAGAACCTGGGCGGCGACGCCCTCGCCCTCGCGGATGAGACCGAGCAGGATGTGCTCGGTACCGATGTAGTTGTGGCCGAGCTGCAGCGCCTCGCGCAGGCTCAGCTCCAGCACCTTCTTGGCACGCGGGGTGAAGGGGATGTGACCGGACGGCGCCTGCTGGCCCTGACCGATGATCTCCTCGACCTGGCTGCGCACACCCTCCAGCGAGATGCCAAGGGACTCCAGCGACTTCGCCGCCACGCCCTCGCCCTCGTGGATCAACCCAAGCAGGATGTGCTCGGTGCCGATGTAGTTGTGGTTGAGCATCCGGGCCTCTTCTTGGGCCAGGACAACGACACGCCTCGCGCGGTCGGTGAACCTCTCGAACATCGCTCCCTCACTCTCCTGCTCCGACATTCTGGCAACAGACGCCGCAGTGTGCTCGGTACAACCTAGGGCGTCGGACCGACAACTGTCGCCGTCAGCCTGCCATGAAGCCCGGGGGTTGCGGCCCCCGCCTCCACTCTAGTTGGCAGGGGATTCCGCCGCCGCCGGTCCACCCTATTGATGACCGGCGGCAACATGGTCATTCACTCATAACGCGCACGTCGCGGCATTCGTTTCCCTCAGAGTTTTGCCTACAGCGAAATATGTCGCCGGGGTGACGGCCTCAGCCGGTGAAGGGGGGCACGAACTCGCACGGGACCGGGGCCTGACGGGCCGGATCCAGGGCGTTGAGGACGTGACCGGCCGCGCGGGGGCTGCCGGCGATGGCCATGTGTTCGGAGTAGTCCTGGGCGCAGCCGTCCTGGACGACCACCGACGTGGCGTTCGGACCCGGCACGAGACCGGAGGTGTGCGGCACGACCAGCTCGTCGAGCGCGGAGACGATATTGGTGTAGGTGACCTGCGGGCTGTACACCCCGTCGGCGTTGAGGGCGACCATGAACTCGTCGCCGGTGAGCATCTGCCCGCAGGCCTGGCACAGCGAGGTGGCGACCGCGTCGAAGGCGGGACCGGCGCCCAGCGCGCGGCTGTAGGCCGCGATATCGCCCGCGCCGAGCGCGTTGGTGCCGAGCCAGGGTGGGGCGATGCCGACCAGCTTGTCGACCTTGGCGGCGCCGCCGAGACGCTTGATGTAGTAGTTGCCGACGATGTTGCCCTGCGAGTGGGCGACGAAGTCGACCCGCGCGGCGCCGGTGCGCGCGAGCACCCCGTCGACGAAGGCCGACACCTCGGCGGCGCTCTGCTCGATCGGACGCATCCCGCCGATCGCCGAGACCGGCCAGGGCAGCCCGTAGGCGCCGAAGGTGAACGAGTAGACGCAGTAGCCCTCGTTGGCCAGCAGCGGGGCGTACACGCCCCAATTCGTCTGTCCCCCACCGCCGGTGCCGTGCAGCAGCACCACCGGATTCGGATGCTCGGCCGAGAGGACGCACCCCGGATCGTTCGCGCCGGGTAGCGATCCACCGGGCGTGGTGAGTTCCGGGGCGATCCCGGCGAAGAAGTTGTAGTCGACCGGGTACTCGGCGGCGGCGGTGCCCGCGTTCCCCCAGGCCAGCAGTGCGGCAGCGGCCAGTACCAGCAACGATCTCGAACTACGTCGCATGAAACGACTCCTCACTAGAACGTGTTCCGATCATCATGGAACACGTTCTAGTGATTGCGTGGCCCTATTGGCAGATCGCCATCAACGCTGGAACGGCGCGGGCGCGTAGCCACCGGCCATCGGCGCGACCATCGCCTGCGCGACCGGCTGCCCGGCGGCCGGCGAGCTCGTCTTCCCCTGCTGCACGCCCGCCGCGAACAGCGCGCCGCACAGCACCAGGAACGCCGCCGTGTGCAGCACCGCCCGCACGATGTTCCAGCGCACCCACGCCGCCTCGAAATCCGCGCGCACGACCGCGGTGTCGGCGATCGCCGACGGGTCGCCCGCCGCGGCGAGCGCGTCGTTGAGCGGCACGTTCAGCGCCGAGGTGACGGCGAAGGCGATCACGTTGAGCGCCAGGGCGACCCCGAGCCAGATCAGCGTGCTCCGGTGCTCCTTGCCGAGCGTCAGGGCCGCGGCCAGCGCCGTGAACCCGACCGTGCCGAGGAAGCCGAGCATGAACCACGGGTTGATGATCACGACGTTGATCTTCTGCATGACGTCGATCAGCGTGCGATCGCCGGTCCGCGCCAGGGCCGGCATCACCGAGATCGCGTAGGCGTAGAAAACGCCCGCGATCAGGCCGGTGCTGAGCAGCGCCAGAACCATGGCGGCCATCCGAAGTGCGAACATGTGCCGTCTCCTGACTCGTGTTCCGGAGCTCGATCCGTGTGCTCCGGTGTTACGAGTAAGTCAACAGTGTCACGCGGCTCGCCGACATGGTTCAGACGCTCACGCACCTGCGCGAGCGTCGCGACCTCACAGATCGTGGTCGGAGATCATCCCGCTCTGCATGGCCAGCGCCGCCAGCCGGGTGCGCTTCTGGTTCTGCGGCAGGTTCTCCACCCCGAATTTCGCGAACAGCGCGCGCAGATGGGTCTTGATCGCGTCGATGGAAAGGAACAATTCCTCGGCGATCTGCTGATTGGAGGCGGGGGTGGCGAAGCCGGTGCCGTGCTTGTACGGGCGGCACAGCGCGATCAGCACCGCACGCTGGGTCTCGGTCAGCGAGCGCATGGTCGGAATGGAGCCGGACGCGGTGTGCGTCGCGTCGTCGACGACCCCGCCGAAATCGAAGAAATGCACCAGCGTGGTGCCGACCCGGATCCGGTCGCCCGGACTCAGCCTGCGCCGGCCGATCAGGCGCTCACCGTTGACGAAGGTGCCGTTGCGGGACAGACCGTCGTCGACGATGGTCCAGTGCGCGCCCAGGTATTCGACGGCGGCGTGCAGCCGGGAGACCTCGGCGTCCCAGCCGAGGACGAGGTCGGCCTGCACATTGCGGCCGATGGTGAACCGCTGCTGCTCGGGCTCGAGCGCCAGCTCGTGCTGCCGCCCGGTGTCATCGGTATACCGTAGAAAAGAACTAGACATGTCCCGCCTCTCCGCGATTCAGGCCGGACTCGTGCGCGTCGACAGAAACGTCGGCGGGCGGCGGTGACAGCGTCGCCAGTTCGCCCGTACCCGGTGAGTTACCCATGTACTCGCCGAATCGGGTCGGACCGTCGGCCCTCGCCGACCTGAAAAACCTTGCGCACGAACATCAGTCTATCTCTCCAGGAGTCCCCGGGAGACCGCCGACGCATGTCCCGACCTGGGAGTACACCGCTGACAGCAGAGCGGTCCGGGATCGCCGCGTCAGCAACCCCGGACCGCCGTCGAAATTCAGGCCTTGCCGACTTCCTTGTTGTACGCCTCGGTGATGTCGGCCGAGATGCGGCCGCGAGCGGACACCTTGTGGCCCTTGCGACGGGCCCATTCACGAATTGCGGCGCTCTGTTCGCGGTCCATGGAAACGCGGCTCTTCCCCTGCGGTGCCGGCGCCCCTGCCGCCTTCACCCGGCGACGGCCACTCACGCGACGGGCGTTGGCGACCCACTCGTCCAAGCCTTCGCGCAGCCGCGCCGCGTTAGCCTCGGACAGATCGATCTCGTACGACACGCCATCGATAGCGAACTCGATGGTCTCGTCCGCGATGGACTCACCGTCGACATCGTCGATCAGGCTAACGGTGACCTTCTTTGCCATGAGATGAACGTCCTCTCGAAATCGTCAAGCCTGCCTCCAGGCCGAATACCCGAGGCAAGAATACCTCTAATTACGAAAATTCCAACACGAGGTCTTCACCTCGCAAATCGACTGGTCAGCGACTACTCGGCCGGACAATCGGGAACAGGATCGTTTCCCGGATTCCCAAACCGGTCAGTGCCATCAACAACCGATCGATTCCCATACCGGTTCCGGTGGTCGGCGGCATGCCGTGTTCCATCGCGGCGAGGAAGTCTTCGTCGAGCACCATGGCCTCGTCATCGCCCGCGGCGGCCAGCCTGGCCTGATCGACGAACCGTTCCCGCTGGATCACCGGGTCGACCAGTTCCGAATAGCCCGTTGCCAACTCGAAGCCGCGAACATACAGGTCCCACTTCTCCGTCACGCCGCCCTTGCTGCGGTGCTGACGGGTCAGCGGGGAGGTCTCCACCGGGAAGTCGCGAACGAAAGTCGGCGCGTACAGCTTGTCGCCATACGCATGTTCCCACAGTTCTTCGACGAGTTTCCCGTGACCGTAGCCCTTGCCCGCGGGAATTTCCAGACCGACCCGATCGGCGAGCGCGAGCAATTCCTCGACAGTGGTTTCCGGAGTGACCTCCACCCCGATCGACTCCGACAGCGAGGGATACATCTCGACCGTCGTCCACTCGCCACCGAGATCATATTCCGTGCCGTCGGCCAGTGTCACCACGAGGGTGCCGAATGCCTCCTGCGCGACTTCCTGGATCAATTCCCGGGTCATCTTCGCGGAGTCGTCGTAGGTGCCGTAAGCCTCGTAGGTTTCCAGCATCGCGAACTCGGGCGAATGGGTCGAGTCGGCGCCTTCGTTGCGGAAGTTCCGGTTGATCTCGAAGACCTTCTCCAGGCCACCGACCACACAGCGCTTCAGGAACAGCTCCGGCGCGATACGCAGGAACAACTCCATGTCCAGCGCATTGGAATGGGTGACGAACGGGCGCGCGGCGGCGCCGCCGTGGATGGTCTGCAGCATCGGGGTCTCGACCTCGAGGAAGCCGCGGCGCTCCAGCGCGGTGCGCAGCGCGCGGACCACGTTCACGCGGGTACGGGCCATTTCCCTGGCCTCGGGGCGCACGATCAGGTCGACATAGCGCTGCCGGACGCGCGACTCCTCGTTCATCTCCTTGTGCGCCACCGGCAGCGGTCGCAACGACTTGGCCGCCATCGACCAGGAATCGGCCATCACGCTCAATTCACCGGTCCGCGACGAGATGACCTCACCGTGCACGAACACGAAGTCGCCGAGGTCCACATCGGACTTCCAGGCGGCCAGCGCGTCGGCGCCGACGCCGTTGAGGCTGATCATCGCCTGCAGCTTGGTGCCGTCGCCTTCCTGCAAGGTGGCGAAGCACAGCTTGCCGGTATTGCGGACGAAAATGACGCGCCCCGCGATGCCGACCTGCAGGCCGGTCTGGGTATCGGGCTCCAGATCCGGGTAGGCGGCCCGAATTTCGGCCAGCGTGTGGGTGCGCGGGACCACTACCGGATAGGCCTCGCCGCCCTCGGCGAGCAGCCGTTCCCGCTTGTCCCGGCGAATCCGCATCTGCTCGGGAACATCACTGTCCACGGCGGAACTGACGGCGCGGCCGGTATCGGCGGGGTTAGGGGTGCTCACATCCGATAACAGTAGCGTGCGCCGGAAATGCTATTGCGGCCTGCCCGTACCGAACTCCACGGTAACCGGACACCGCACCGGCCATTCCTCGGCCGAATGCAATCCACGTCACACCATCGAAACAAAACGCCGCCACCGCGGCCCCCGAATCCGCACGCGGACAACCCAACCCATCCGCCGCCGGGCCCGGAACGAGCAGTAGCCGGACCGCCGGTCGGGCGGTCCGGCCACCGGCCCGGCGTCGCTACAACGAGGCGAGCGCATTCACCTCACGGGCAAAGTGCGGCGCCCCCACCGCGACGGTCAGCAACCCCGCGGACTTCAGTGCCTGGTAGCCGCCGATGAGATCGGTGGCGCGGTGCAAACCGAGTTGCTGCAACGACGCCGCGGCCAAACTCGAGGTGTAGCCCTCCGAGCAGAAGATGATCCATTCCACGTCGTGGTCGACGGCCAGCGACAAACGCGCCGAGGAGGTCGGATCCAGTCGCCATTCCAGGACATTACGTTCGATGACCAGCGCACCCGGCAGCGAACCCTCCCGAACCCGCTGCGCGGCCGGGCGGATGTCGACCAGAATCGCGCCCCTGGCCAAAGCCGCGGACAGGTCGTAGACGTAGAGCCTGCGTAGGTCGGCGCGGGCGTTCTCGAGCATCTGATCAATCGTCAAACGACTCATCACAGGTCACCTTCGGGCTGGTCGGTGAGGACGGTTTTGGTTCGCCGCAAGGTGCCGTGGCCGGTCACCTCGTAATAGGACATCGCCGACAACGGCGGGGAATAGGCGTGCACGCTCAGCGTCGGATCCAGCGGACCGACGGATTCGGCGGCGGCGGGCGCCCGAACCACGTCGTGGACCCAGCCGATCGGGAACGAGGCCTGATCGCCGGCGGCCAGGGTGCGCCTGCGTAGCTCCGAGCCATTCCAGCGGAATTCCGAGAGCGCGCCGCTGAGCACCGTGAGGGCGCCCAGCGAACCGGCGTGATCGTGCAATTCGGTGGATTTACCCGGCGTCCAGCTGATCAGCCAGACATCGACCTCGTCGTCGGCGATCAGCCGGGTGGCCCAGCGCTGTTCCGTCGGCCAGACCCCGTCGGCGGGCAGCAGGTGATCGTAGCGACCGGCGAGGACGTCTTCGGCACCCTCATCGGTGAGTCGCAGCAGGTCAGCGGGCCGCAGCCGGGTCGGCAACGCCGAAGCCACCGCCCGGTCGAGCGGGGGTGTCGCGGAGTAGCCGTCGCGCGCGGAGGAAAGGGAAAGGACGGAAGAACGCATGAGCGAATCTCCAGGAGGTGTGAAACGGTCGAGGGGAAAACGTCAGCCTCGAACGGTCGAGGCAGGTCAGCCTCGACAACACTCCTGGGTGCTCACACGGAAGTACACGAGCGTGAGTTTAGCAGTCGACGCGCGCTACGGCGAAAATGACCTGCGCCACAGTCACTTCTTGTTGCGTTCGTAGACGTGGCGCAGACCGGTCAGCGTCAGATGCGGCTCGTGCTGATCGATGGTCTCCGATTCCGGCACGATCAACGGCGCGCCCGCGCCCGTCGCGACGACGGTGACATCGGTGCCGGAGAAGGCGTCGAACTCGTCGCGGATGCGATCGATCAGGCCGTCGACCAGGCCGGCGAAACCGAACACCGCCCCGGACTGCATGCACTCCATGCTGTTCTTGCCCAGCACCGAGCGCGGGCGGGTCAGCTCCACCCGGCGCAGCGCGCTGCGCTCGACCAGCGCCTCGGTGGAGATCTCCACGCCGGGCGCGATCACGCCGCCGAGGAACTCGCCCTTGGCCGAGACCAGGTCGACGCAGATCGCGGTGCCGAAGTCGACCACGATCGCGGGACCGCCGAAGCGGCGATAGGCCGCCAGGCAGTTGACGATGCGATCGGCGCCGACCTCCTTCGGGTTGTCCACCAGCAGCGGGATGCCGGTGCGCACGCCGGGCTCGACCAGCACATGCGGCACGTGCGCCCAGTAGCGCGCGAGCATGGTGCGCAACTCGCGCAGCACCGGCGGCACGGTCGACAGCGCCGAGACGCCGACCACCTGGTCGAGCTCCTCACCGATCAGACCGCGCACCTGCATCGCGAACTCGTCGGCGGTGAGCAGTGGATTGGTGTGGATGCGCCAGTGCCGCGCCAAGGTCGCGTGCTCGCCGCTGCCGGAGAAGAGACCGAGTTCGATTCCGGTGTTGCGGACGTCGATCGTCAGCAGCATCGCTGTCCCCCCGCCGCGCTCAGGCGAACGACAGCGAGCGCGGGGAGGTCAGGCCGGAACCCTCGGGCGCGTGCGCCGGGTCCGAACCGAGCTCCACGGGGCGGTTGCGGTCGTCGACGAAGACCACCTTCGGGTCGTAGTCGCGCAGCTCCTGCTCGTCCAGCTGGCCGTAGGCGATCAGGATGACCAGGTCGCCGGGGTGCACGAGATGGGCGGCGGCGCCGTTGATCCCGATCACGCCCGAGCCGCGCTCACCGGCGATGACATAGGTCTCCAGGCGGGCGCCGTTGTCGATGTCGACGATGCAGACCTGCTCGCCCTCGAGCAGATCGGCGGCGTCGAGCAGATCCTGGTCGACGGTCACCGAACCCACGTAGTGCAGGTCGGCGTGGGTCACCGTGGCACGGTGGATCTTCGACTTCATCATGGTGCGCAACATCGTCGTCGCCTTTCTCAGTTCGCCTGCGCGGCAGGCAGGGAGTTCGCGTCGGGGTGCCCGTCGATCTGGGCGCCGAGAACAATCGGGGCATTGTCGATCAGCCGGGTGGCGCCGACCTTGGCGGCGACCAGCAGCCGGGCATTGCCCGCGGTGGGCGCGGGGCCCAGGTTGCTGTCGCGCAGTTCGAGGTAGTCCACGTCCAGACCGTCGACGGCGTCGAGCACCGCGCGCGCGGCCCGCACGACCGCCTCCGGGCCGAGGCCAGCGGCGTGTCTGCCCGCGGCCAGCGCGGCCGACAGGCCCAGCGCCGCCTCTCGCTGGGTGGCGTCGAGGTAGCGGTTGCGCGAGGACAGCGCGAGACCGTCGGGCTCGCGGACCGTCGGATAGGCGACGATCTTCACGTCCATGTTCAGGTCGCGGACCATCTGCCGGATCAGCGTGAGCTGCTGGTAGTCCTTCTCGCCGAAGTACGCCTCGGAGGCGTGGGCGATATTGAGCAGCTTCGCGACGACGGTGAGCATGCCCGCGAAATGCGTCGGCCTGCTGCCGCCCTCGAGCTCGGCGCCGATCGGGCCGGGCAGCACCGTGGTGCGCGGGCCCTCGGGGTACATGTCGGAGACCGATGGCGCGAACACCAGGTCGACGCCCTCGTGCCGGAGCAGTTCGAGGTCGGCGTCGAGGGTGCGCGGGTAGGCGTCGAGGTCCTCGTTCGCGCCGAACTGCAGCGGATTGACGAAGATCGAGACGATCACGACCTGGTTGGTCAGCTTGGCCTGACGGACCAGCTGCAGATGACCCTCGTGCAGCGCGCCCATCGTCGGCACGAAACCGATCGTGCGGCCCGCGCCCCGCAGCGCCTTGGTCACCGTGTCGACGACCTCGGGGCTGTGGTGCACGGTCAGCACGCCGGGCTGGTACGCGCCGGTCGCCCGCGCGCCGCCCTGGTGGTGGTGCACTTGTCTGGGTTCCATCAGTGGCCTTCCTTGGCGAGCAGGTCCAGCAGGGCCGGATTGGTCTGGGCGAGTTCGGCGGTGCGCAGCGACATCGCGCGATAGGCGGCGGCCAGGCGCTGGTCCACGGCAGCCAGGGCGGACAGGTGCGCGGCGACCGCGTCGACGTCGCCGCGCGCGACCGGGCCGGTCAGCGCGGCCTGGCCCCGGCGCAAGGCGTTGTCGAGCGCGGCGGACACGAGCGGGGCGAGCAGACGTTCCGGCAGGCCGTTGGGCTGATCGTCGACCACCGGCTGACCGAGCAGGCCCGGCCCGTCCATGGCCGCGCGCAAGGCGGTGACCGCGTCGACGATGACCGTGACCAGGTGGTTGGCGCCGTGCGCGAGGGCGGCGTGATACAGCGTGCGCTGCTCCTCGGCCACCTTGACCGGCTCGCCGCCCATCTCGATGACCAGCGCCTGGCCGATCGCGTAGCCGACCTCGTCGGCGGCGGTGACGCCGAAGCAGGCGTTGGCCAGGCGATCGATGTCCTCGTCGTGGCCGGTGAAGGTCATCGCGGGGTGGATGGCCAGGCCGAGCGCGCCCTGCGCGGTGAGCGGCGCCAGCACGCCGACACCGTGCGCGCCCGCGGTGTGCACCACGATCGTGCCGGGGCGCACGACACCGGCACTCGCCAGGCCGCGGACCAGCCCGGCCAGCTCGGCGTCGGGGACCGCCAGCAGCAGCAGCTCACTGCGCTGAGCGATCTGCTCCACCGGCAGGATCTGCGAATCGGGCAGCCGCGTCCGCGCCCGGTGCACCGAGGCATCGGAGATCGCGGCGACACCGAAGACCACGTGACCGGCTCGCTCGAGCGCGACACCGAGGGCCGAACCCACCCGTCCCGCCGAGACGATTCCCACCGTCAGTCGTGCGGGCGCAGGGTCGACACCCACGTTCGCGCCATCGGAATTGACACTTCTCGAGGTCAACACTGTCCTCTCGATTTGCGTTCCAGTCCCGCAGGGCGGGTACCGGACGTTACGGATCGAGAATAGCTTGCCCGCCTCTGCGCGACATCCGGCCGGACTCGTGCGGCGGGTTCCGCCGCGTCGGCGGCCGGCACCACAGCACGAGTCGACCTCGCCCGTCCCCGGCGAGTTACCCAGCTACGACGAGAAAACCCGTCGTCACGGGCTAGTCGTGTTCCAGACTATCCCGCAATCGACTACTCAGGATCGCGAGCTGGACTCCGATTGGAGGTTCGCCATGATATCCGCCACAGACAGGCGCGGGGCGCCCTCTTCCTCGGCGCGACGGCGGCGGCGGGAGCTGGTGCCGACGGTCGGGGTGGTGTCGGCGGGCTTGGGTGCGGCCGGCGTCTCGGCGGCGGCCGGGGGGATCTCGGCGCCGGGTTCGTCGGTGCTGTCCGGCGCCGAGTCGTCGGCGGCGGGCTCGGGCGAGGCC
>NZ_JBCGFB010000027.1:0-37191 GCF_038752175.1 Nocardia sp. No.11
GTTGGGCGCGGCGCCCGCCTCGGCCGACCGGCCGCCCGCCGCCGATCCCGCCAATCTGCCCGCGGGCGATCCGGCCGCGCCGCCGGAGAAGACCGAAGTCGGCTCGAACGCGGTGTGCACCACGGTGGCCACCGGTGGCGACGGGCCAGCCATCCCGGACGCGCAACGGTCCCTCGATCTGGCTCGGGCATGGGAATTCTCGCGCGGCGCAGGCCAATTGATCGCGGTGATCGACACCGGCGTGAGCAGGCACGACCGCCTGCCCGACATGATCGCGGCCGGCGACTTCGTCGCCAATTCCGGTGACGGTGCCGAGGACTGCGACGCGCACGGCACCTTCGTGGCCGGTTTGATCGCGGCGACCCAGGTGCCCGGCCAGGGATTCGCGGGAGTGGCGCCGGAGGCTCGCATCCTCACGATCCGGCAGACCAGCAAGATGTATCAGAAGGAGGGCGCCAACCGGAACAAGGCGCCCGAGGACCTGCCCGATGGCTACGGCAACCTGAACACGATGGCCTCGGCCATCCGGCGCGCCGCCGACATGGGCGCGGGCGTCATCAACGTCTCCGAAGTCTGGTGTGGCACCAACAAGGACGTCAACGACCGGGCGATCGGCGCGGCCCTGCAGTACGCGGTCGAGGTCAAGAACGCGGTTCCTGTGGTGGCGGCGGGTAATTCGGATACCTGCAAGACGGCGAACACGGTGGTCGATCCGCTGGAGCCCAACGCCGACCCGTGGACCAAGACGGCGATGAACGTCAGCCCGGCGCGCTGGGACGAGTACGTGCTGGCCGTCGGTTCGATCGACGCGAACGGCGCACCGTCGAAGTTCACCGTCGCCGGGCCGTGGCTCAGCGTCGCCGCGCCCGGCGAGAACATGACCTCGCTGAACCCGCGCGGGCCCGGCACCGCGACCGGAACGGTGAACCAACAGGGCCAGACCAGCCCGATCAGCGGCACCAGCTTCGCGACACCGCTGGTGTCCGGGGTGGTGGCGCTGGTGCGCGCGCGGTTCCCCGAGCTCAGTGCCAAAGAGGTGATGAAGCGGATCCAGGCGACCGCGCACGCGCCCGCCGAGGGCTGGAACCAGTACATCGGGTACGGCAGCGTCGATCCGATCGCGGCGCTCACCGCCGAGGTCACCGGGGCGCTGCCACCCAAGCGGCCGTCGCCGGCCAAGCAGGTGCAGCTCGCGGTTCCCGCGCCTGCCCCGGTGCCGGACAACACGGCCAGGAACGTCGGGTTGATCGGCGCGGGCGTGGTCGGGCTGCTGTTCGTGCTCGGCATGCTCGCCTCGTTCCCGATCCGGCGTCGATTCGGAGTACGCGAGGACACCTGAGGGAGCGGACGCGGTACCGTCCTGGTCGAGCGCACTCCGCGCAGCCCGTCGACCCAGGTAGCAGTATGGATCCGTTGACCACAGAGCAGCGCCCGCAGACCCGTCGGCAGCGGTGGGAGCAGGCGACCAACCTGCCGATGATGGTGCTGGCCGTGCTGTTCCTGCTGCTGTACGCATGGCGGGTGCTCGACACCGACGCTTCGCCGACCCTGGACGCCTGCCTGGTGTGGGCCGATGTCGGGATCTGGGCGGTCTTCGCGGTGGACTTCGCGGTCCGGCTGCGGTTGTCCACCGATCGGCGCCGATTCGTCCGCAAGCATCCGCTCGACCTGCTCGTCGTGCTGGTGCCGCCGTTTCGTCCGCTGCGTCTGGTGCGCGCCGCGCTGCTGCTGCTCGACTCGCTCAACCGGGCGACGCATCCGCGGACCCGGCTGGTCACCTTCGTGGGCACTAGTTCGCTGCTGATCCTGCTGCTGTCGAGCCTGGCCTTCTTCGACGCCGAGTACGGTGCGCCCGAGAGCAAGATCGAGACCTTCGGCGACGCGCTGTGGTGGTCGGCCGTCTCGGTGACGACCGTCGGTTACGGCGACGTCTACCCGGTGACCAGCGAGGGCAGGCTGGTGTCACTGGTCCTGATGACGCTGGGCATCGGCCTGATCTCCTTCGCCATCGGCACCATGACCAGCTGGGTCGTCGAGCAGCTCAAGACCGTCGACGACGCGACCGACCGCGCCGAACGCACGCTGGCCGAACTCGTCGACGAGGTGCGCGAGTTGCGTTCGGAGGTCGCCGAATTGCGCGCCGCCCGGTCGCAATCGCCGCCGGTCGGCTGACTACTTGCTGTTGGCGACGGTGGCCACCGGCTGCTTGGCCGGGGACGAGTCAGGGGCGACGCCGTCGTGGGCGACCATCGCGTCCTCCCGGCCCAGGCTCGGGCCGCCCGCGAGCAGCCCGACGATCGGCCACGGCGCGGGCTCGGCCTTCACGTTCTCCAGCCCGAGTGCCTTCACCGCGTCGGAGTTCTTGATACCGAAGCGAACTCCGGTGTCGGCGATGTAGAACAGGCTGTCCTTGCGGCGGCTGTCCGGTTCGATGCCGGTGGTCTGGACGTACGCTCCCGAGGCGGGCGGGATGTAGACCGAGTCGGCCTTCGGGCCGGAGCCGTCGGCCTGGGCGAGGCTGACCAGCTTGGCCTTGTCCGGGATGGGCAGGTCGATACCGGTGAGCACGGTCAGTTCGGCGCGCGCGGTGGCGTCGTTGTTGTCGATGGCGCCGGGGATCGGCTTCCAAGACAGGCAGCTGACCGGCTGGTCCTTGGCGGTGATCAGGACCGGCCGTTCCTTCGGGTAGTTGTCCACCTTCAGCGCCCGCGACTCCTTGGCGTAGGTGCGCTCGGTGTTCTGGATCGTGGTGCCCGGCATGGTCGAGTTGACCGAGTTGCGGATGATCTGGGCGGTCAGCGCCGAGACGGGCTGCAGACCGTCCTGCAGCACCACGTAGTCCTGGTTGGGCGCGTTGAAGACCTGGACGACATCGCCGATCTTATGACCACTGACGTTGTAGGACGGCACGCCACCGGGGTTGTCGATGACCGGTGCGATGATCGGCAGGACCTCGGGAATCGCGTTGAGCACGCCCTCGCTGATGGTGCGCGGGGTGACACCGGAGATCCCGAGCGCGAGCGTGACGGCCGGGTCGTTCATGTTGACCTTGGCGCGCTTGCCGTCGAACACGAGGAAGACGTCGTCCTTGGCCTTGACCAGCAGCGCCTTGTTCGTCGGCATCGCCGAGGCCTTGTCGCCGAGATCGAGCGAACCGGCCAGCACCGAGGTGGTCAGATCGGCGGTGCCGTCGGACTTGAGCTGGTCGCACACCGACCACTGCCTGCCCTTGCCGTCCTTGTCGTACAGCAGCGACGAGGGCGCGCCCGGAATGCCGATCAGCTGACCGCGCGGCTTCTTGCCGAGCTCGGACTCCTTGACGATGACCGCCTTGGCCGCCTCACCGGCGGCGAGCCGGGCCGAGGCCAGGTTGAGCGCGGGGTGCACGACGTTGTCGATGACGACATAGACGCCGCCGGATTCCTTGCCGATCAGGATCTTGTTGTCGCCGATCTTGTCCTGCGGGCGCAGCAGCGCGAGGATGCCGCAGCCCGCCAGCACCACCAGGCCGAGCACCAAACCCACCGCGTAGGCACGGGACTGGGCGCGCATCGGATCGTGCAGCATGCGCACATCCCGGCGCACCAGGGCGTGCTCCATCCGCCGCACCAGGAAGCGGTAGCCGCTGACCTGCCAGCGTGTGGTGGGTTTTGAAGGCATGGTTCCTCCCCCGAACAGTGCTCTCGTCCGGGCAACACAGTACAGTTCCCGGCAGCACTTGTTCACATTCGGGGGAGGAACCAATGGCCGAGTACACCGGTGCTGGTCCACGTCCACTGTTCGGTCGCATCACGTTGCCGCAGCTGCTCATCGCGCAGGTGCTCGGCCTGACCGTGGGGCTCCTGGCTCTGGTCTGCGGCCTCGGCCCCTTCCCCGCTCTCGGCATCGCGATCGTCGTCGCGATCGTGCCGCTGATCCCGATCGGCAAGCGCACGATCCTCGACTGGATCGGCACGATCCGCCGCTATCTCGGCAAGCGCGAGTACACCCTCGGCGACACCGTCGACTTCCGTGACACCGACGGCCGCTCGCTCGGTCTGTATTGGGATGGCAGCCGGGTGGTCACCGTGGTCGAGGTGCTGCCCCCGAAGGGCGGGTTGACCAGGATCGCCCGCACCGCGGTGCACGCCTCCCACCTGCTCCCCCTGCCCGAGCTGGCCGCCTGTCTGCACCAGCACGACATCCTGCTCAGCGGCATCGACATCATCAGCCACGGCCACCGCAGCCGCTCCGGCACGCCCGCGGGCGCGATCTACGAGTCTCTGCTCGGCCCGCTGCCCGCGACCGCGCACCGCACGGTCTGGCTCGCGATCAGCTACGACTCGGTGCAGTGCCCCGACGCGACGGCCCGGCGCGGCGGCGGTACCGACGGCGCCTCGCGCGCGGTCACCATCGCCACCCAGCGGATCATGCGCACGCTCGAGGACGCCGATTGCAGCGCGCGTATCCTCACCGCGCCCGAGATCCGCAAGGCCGTCCAGCAGATCACCGCGGGCCTCGACCCGCGCACGCTCACCCAGCGGTGGAAGTTCGCCGAGATCGGCAACACCGTCAATATCGGCAGCGCGGTGGACCCCAAGCAGCTCGGCTCGGATCTGCTCGCCCAGCTGTGGGTCGCGCCCTCGCGGGGCACGACTGTCGCGGTGCGGCTGCGCCCCGGCAGCGACGCCGAGTCGGTGAGTGTCGGCGCCGCATGGCGATTGACCGCGCGGGAGCTGCCGGAGAAGACCGCGTCCAAGGGCATGATCTCGATGAACGGCCGCCACCGCGACGCACTGCTCGCGCACCTGCCGATCGCGGTGCCCGGGGTGGACGACACCGTGCCGACCACCGAATACCCGATCGATGTCATCGGCGCGCTGCACCTGCCCTCGGCGGGCTGCGGCCAGCTGCTCGGCTCCGACGACGAGGGCAACGGCGTCGCCACCAGGATCATCGGCGCCGGTATCTCCTCGGTCTACGTGGCCGGCGAGCTGTATCTGGCCCAGCAGTTGGTGTTCCGCGCGCTGGCCGTCGGCGAGCGGGTGCTCGTGCGGACCGATCGCGCGCACGCCTGGGAGCACCTGGTCAACACCGTCGGCAATCCGGAGCGGCTGACCATCGCGGTCGAAACACACCAGTCCGACGCGGGTTTCACCGCCACCGTCGTCGACGGTGTGCTCGCCCCCGCGCCGCACGCCGGTGTCACCACCGTCTACCTGACCGGCGATCCGAACGGCTGGCCCGCGTCCCGCCCCGATCTGGAGATCTTCCAGCCGGGCGCGATCGGCAACCGGGTGGTGCTGCGCACCGGCACCACCAGGGTGAACCTCACCCTGGTGTCGATCCCGCGCGAGGCGACCTACATCGGCCAGCCGCGCGGGCAACGCTCGATGGCACCTGCCTGACCGGTCAGCGGAGGCGGTAGCCGCAGGCCGCCCGGGCATGCCACGAGGACCGGCTTGATCGGGTCAGCCCGGGTAGGGGTCGGCGGCGCGGGCGGCCCGCAATGTTCTTCCCCACCAAGCCAATTGGCCGAGCATCCGCGCGCTCGCGTCGATCGCGGCGTGATCGTCGGTGGCGCCCTGGGCATCGAAGCGCCGCTTGGCCTGGGCGAAGCTCACCGATTCGCGCACCGAGACCATGTGCAGTTCGGCGACCACCTGCCGCAATTGCTCGACGGCGCGCAGGCCGCCCGATAGACCGCCGTAGGAGACGAAGCCGATCGGCTTGGCCCGCCACTCCCGTTTGGCACTGTCCAGCGCCGTCTTCAAGGACGCGGGATATCCGTGGTTGTACTCGGAGGTGACGACGGCGAAGGCGTCGGCCGCGGCGAGCCTGGCCCGGAACGCGTCGGCTTCGGGCGTCTCGGTGAGGTCGACGGGCAGGGCGATATCGCGCAGATCGAGCACCCCGACCGCGAACTCCGGCCGCTCGCCGAGCACACCGAGGAACCAGTCGGCCACCACGGGCGCGAACCGCTCCGGGCGGGTACTGGCGACGATGACCTCCAACCGCAACGGTGTGTCCATACCGCGAGCTTATCGACGGACCCCCGCCCCACGGCGGCCGGCGGATCGGGCACGATGGGCGCAGGCGATTTCGTTCGATATCCGCAGGTGGGGAGTAACCGAAGGGGGCAGAACAGGTGATCATCGGGCAGTGGCAGCTGGTGGAGACGCTCGGCGCGAGGTGGTCGATGCTGACCACGGGGTCGACGCCGCGGGAGTGGGCGTCGTATCAGCGCGCGATCCCCGTCGCGCTGCAACCGATGATCGCCACCGCTCACGATTCCGGCACACCGGTCGATCGGGTGCTGCCCAAGTCGCGACAGCCCTGGTCGGAGTTGCGGTTGCGGGCCGAGCCGGTGGTCTGGCCCGACGCCGGGACGCACGCGGTGAAGGTCTGGGTGGGCGAGCGGGCGCCCGCCGACGATCTCGGCGTCGGCATGTTCCAGATCGACGCGCAGGCCAGGGTGGTGCGCACCCGCCCCGACGGTCTCGGCTCCCATCTCGGTTCCACGCCGGGCGAATTCACCGGCGCCGAGGCCTTCCAGCGGATCGAGCGCTTCGATCGTGCGCTGGATATCGTCGCCGCGCTGACCCGTTCGGACCCGGACAGCCGCTGGTCGGGCATCGCCACCGTGCACTCGACGACCGGACCCCGGTCATTGCTGGTAGCGGCCCGCAACGGGACCGCGGCACAGCGGTTCTCGTGGCGCGGCCTCACAGTGGACGTCACCGACAGCATCGCCCCGCAGCCCAAGTCGTTCGAGGCCGCGACACTCGCGCTCCTGCGCGACACGCAACCGGGCCTGTACCTGTGCATCCTCGACACCGCGCAGGTCCGGCAGGTGCGATGGGTCACCGAGCCGGTGCCCGGGTTGCGCTGGCGCGGAATCGACGAGCGGCTGATCCCGCACCCCGACGACCGCGCCCGGATCGTCGCGGCGCGGGCGGAGATCCTGGCGGGCGCGGCCCGCGCGGGGATGACCGGGTTGCGGCTCGCGGCCGAGGCGGGCGGCTGGCTGGTCGCCGACGTCGAGGTGTCGCCGCTGCCCGCGGGCGCCGACGGTACGGCGCCCGCGTTCGTGCTGGCCCAGCTGCAGGTCACCGCGCCCGCGCGGTGATCAGGGCAGTTCGAAGGGCAGCGAGACCCCGGCGTGCACGCGGCAGCGCTCGCAGGTGTCCTCGCCGTCGACCGCGGCGACCGCGCGGCGCATCAGCTCCTTGAACGGGCCCAGGTTCTTCTTGAACTCGGCGAAGACGTCGACCGCGTGCACGCCGTCGCCCTCCTCGAGGCCGGCGTCCAGGTCGGTGATGAGAGCGACCGCGGCGTAGCACATCTCGAGTTCGCGGGCGAGCACGGCTTCGGGGTGACCGGTCATGTTGACCAGGTCCCAGCCCTGTCCGGCGAACCAGCGGCTCTCGGCCCTGGTGGAGAAGCGCGGGCCCTGCACCACGACCATCGTGCCGGAGTCCTCGACGCGCAGTTCGTCGCCCGCGGATTTGACCGCGGCCGTGCGCAGGTCGTCGCAGTAGGGGTCGGCGAAGGAGACGTGGACGCCGCCGCCGTCGAAGAAGGTCTGCGGGCGGCCCGCCGTCCGGTCGACGAGTTGGTCGGGCACCGCGACGGTGCCCGGGCCCCAGTCGGCGCGCAGGCTGCCGACGGCGCACGGCGCGAACACCCGGCGCACGCCGAGCGAACGCAACGCCCACATGTTGGCCTGGTAGGGCAGGGTGTGCGGGGCGAACTCGTGCTGCTTGCCGTGACGCGGCAGGAACGCGACGGCGCGCCCGTCGACCTCGCCGATGGCGACGGGCGCGCTCGGCGCGCCGTACGGTGTGTCGACCTCGACGTGCACCGCGTCGTTGTCGAAGAAGTCATAGAAGCCGCTGCCGCCGATGACGGCGAGTGCGGGCCGGGGAAGCGAACTCATACCCGTGATTCTCCCGTCCGGCCAGGTCCGGCGCATCACCGGGACCGCGCCGGCGGCCGCATCTGACATTTCCGGCCGGAAACTGTACCCTAGGGGGGTATCAGCTCGGTAATCCGGGCACCCCGTCAGGCGAGGAGACCTCCGGTGACCGCACCCACCCCCGACACCACGACCGGCGGCGAGCACACGGGCCACCAGGGCCACGGCTACATCACCGCCAAAGAGGACTATCTCAAGCGCCTGCGCCGGATCGAGGGCCAGTCGCGTGGCCTGCAGCGGATGGTCGAGGAGGAGAAGTACTGCATCGACATCCTGACCCAGGTCTCGGCGATGACCAAGGCGCTGCAGGCCGTCGCGATGGGCCTGCTCGAGGACCACATCTCGCATTGTGTCGTCGACGCGGCGGTGGCCGGCGGGCCCGAGGCCGAGGCCAAGATCAAGGAGGCGACCGACGCGATCGCGCGTCTGGTCCGGTCCTGACCGGCCTCAGCAGGCCCGCGGGTAGCCCTGGCCGTCCGTCCACGGATTCGCCGACTCGTCGACGACGAAGTCGGCGAACAGCACCCCGGGCTTGCCGGGCGGCAGCGGCGGCACCAGGTCGCGGCCGTCCGGTCCGAGAATCCGGGCGACCCCACCGCCACCGCTGAGCATCGGATGCCCCGGCGGGCGCGCGTCGACGACGGCCCAGCCGGTCATCGGGACGAGCGCGGTCGGCGCGATCACCACGGTCCGGCTGTCGCGGGCGTACTGTTCGCCGACCGTGCTGTTCACCGCGACGGCGAGGTCGTCGTCGACGTCGTGACACACGGTGAACCCGGAGAACGCGGCGACGTGGATCTGCTCCCGCCACAGGGCGACGCGCCGGTCCGGGCACAGGTGATCGGTGCCGCCGAGAACCCCGATCCGGCCCAGCTCGGTGTGGTGGACCATCGGCGGCGCGATGCCGTCGGCGAACACCTCCCGCTCCAGCGATCTCGGCGACGGCTTGTGCGACACCCGGACCCGGCCGTCGGGGCTGATCATGGCCTGCGCCAGATAGAGGTCCTCGCCCGCGCGCTCGGCGAAGCCGAGCACCACGCGCACTCCCGCCCACCGCGCCGCGTCGGCGATGGCCCGCATCTCGGCGCCGTCCCTGGTCATCGCGTTGGCCAGGTACCGCGCCCGGAACTCCGCGCCCCAGTCGACCGAGTTCAGCCACAGCCACCACGGATAGCCCGGCAAGAAGGCCTCGGGAAACGCGACCAACCGCGCGCCACCCGCCGCCGCGTCCTCGATGAATCCGATCGTCTGCGCGACCCCGTCGGGCAGATGTAACCACGTCGGCTCTGCCTGTACGGCCGCGGCGCGAACCCGAATCGCCATTGTGCCCGCTCCCTGTTCTCACCCAGCACTGGAATCCAGTGTCGGGCAGCGAGTCCGCCGATCCACAGACCAGCCGTGCCATCCCACTGACAATCAGTGCCAGCCGGCGGCTCGACCGAGCCGGGCGTGCCGAAGACCCGATACCAGTGCGCATCCGGCGCGGCCGGTTCGTTCACCATCGACGCTCGCCGGGAACGGAAGGGGTCAGCCGATGTGTGATCGACGGTATTCGCCGGGCGTCATGCCGGTTTCCTGCTGGAAGGCGCGGTAGAACTGCCGTTCGGAGGCGAAGCCGGAGTCGAAGGCCACGGTGCACGGCGGATGCGAACGATGCCGCGCCAGTAGCCTTTTCGCCCGCTGCACGCGCATCTTGCGCAAGGTCGCGGCGAGACTGTCACCGGCGCCGTCGAACATCCGGAACAGGGTTCGGCGGGAGATATGGCACGCATGCGCCACCTCATCGACGGTCAGGTCCGGGTCGGTGCAATGCTCGCGCAGAAAGACCAGGACCTGTTCGCGATTGAGCGCGTCGGCCGCGGCCTCGACCGGTCGCAATCCGGCGGTCAGCACCACCGCGGATCCGAACAGATCGAGCGCGTTGCCCGCCAGCACCTCCGCTTGGGCGGGCGCCTCCCGCCGGACCCTGACCAGACCGCGGAAGAAGCTCGCCACGACCCCGGGCGCGCTGGCCGCGGGCACGGTGACCGCGGTCGGCAGGTCCAGCTGGCCGAGACCTGGTTGCTCGCGGAGCAGCCGGATCGGCACCTGCACCACGACCTGCTCGAAATCGGTTCCGTTGGACCAGAAGTACGGCCTGGACGTGTCGTAGAAGACCATGTCGCCGGGACCGACGACCGCCGACCTGCCGTCCTGGTTCAGGCACGCCAGGCCGACGGTATGGATGCTGGCGAGCAGGTACTCGTCGTCGGAGCGGGCGATGTGACTCGCTGTCCGACGGAACTCCTGACTACTCCCCGCGACCGTCGTGAGACTGAAATCCCCCCTGCCTGCCAGCGATCCGGTGCTGACCCGGCCGTAGAAGGGCTGGTCGGGATGGGTGTCGACGGCGAGCGGCACATAGGTCCGCGACATCAGCGCTTCCCACTCGTCGCGCGCCGCACTCCGCGGCGTCGGCGAGGAGAACTCGAGCATTGTCGGTTCGATGGCCATGGGCAGCCAACCCTCCGGGACACACGACGTCAGGCGTAATCGTCCCTACGGTATCCGGCGTGGACAGTCCCGTCAGGCGCTCAGGTGCCCGCCAGCTCGACTTGAACCGGTTCCCGGCGGATCCGGCCACTGGGCACCCGGAAGTTCTCGCGCTCGCCGCAGGCGGCCGGGGCGGAGCGGAGGCTGCGGGTGAGGTCGAGGTCGGCGTAGAGGAGGCCCTCAGCGCCCTCGGCCAGCGGGGTGGCCAGCTCCAGGCCGCCGGGGCCGAAGATGCGGGAGACGCCGCCACCACCGCGTAGCAGCCGACGGTCGGGGAGGCGCGCGTCGACGACCTCCCAGCCGGCGACCGGCACCACGGCGACGGGAGCGATCACGTAGGCCGCGCCGTCCATCGCGTAGCGCACGCTGGCCGCGGTGTTGAGCTCCGGCCCCCACTCCTTGCCCTCGCCGTAGTACACGGTGAAGCCCGACCACGACGCGATGTGGATCTGTTCGCGCTCTTCGTGCATACGGGCGCGCAGCGCGGCGCGCATGTGGTCGGCGCCGCCGAGCACGCCGATCCGGCCGTGCTCGGTGTCGCGCACCAGCACCTCGTCGTCGGCCGCGCTGAAGACCGTGCGCTCGAGGCCGGTCGGTTCCCCCTTGCGGGCGAGGGCAATCTCGCCCTGCACATCGATGAGCGCCTGCGACATGAACACCTCGCGGCCCGCGCGCTCGGCGAACCCGATCGACACGTGAATACCCTTGCGGCGCGCGGCATAGGCGATGGCTCGCAACTCGGGGCCGTCGGCGGTCAAGGAATTGGCGAGATAGCGGGCGAGGAACTCCTCGCCCCAATCGACCGAGTTGAGCCACATCCACCACGGGAATCCGGGCAGGAATGTCTCGGGAAACGCGACCAGCCGAGCACCACCGTCGGCGGCTTCTTCGATCAGTCCGATGGCCTGCTCGACCCCGGCGGACAGGTTCAACCACTTCGGCTCGGCTTGCACCGCAGCAACGCGTACCCGACCAAACATCGTGACCCCTTGTCGCTCAATCCTTGAAAGGTGTTCGATTCACTCTCTCGCAGATAGCGCAGACATAAACTGTCATACCGTGCCACTCGACTGACCGTCCGTGCCAAACCGGCGGTACTCCCCGGGAGTTCGGCCTGTTTCCCGACGAAAGGCCCGGTAGAACTGCCGTTCCGTGGCGAAGCCCGATGCCGCGCCGATGGCAGCGAACGTCAGGTCTGGTCTGGAGACCAGCATTCCACACGCATGGCGCACGCGAAGCCGCCGCAACAGATCGGTGGGTGATTCACCGTGCTCCTCGAACACGCGGTACACCGATCGCCGGGAAACGAAACACGCCGCCGCGAGGGCATCGATCGACAACGCCGGATCGGTGTAGTTGGCCCGCACATAGGCCAGCACGCCCTCTCGGGTCAGCGAACTCTCGCCGGGACCGGCCAGCGGCTGCCCCGCCACCAGCGCGGCCGCCGAGGCGATCAGGTCGATGGCGGTTTCGGTGAGCGCGGCGGCCTGGGCGGTATCGCGATCCTGCAACCGCGCCAGGTCGGTCAGGAACCCACTGACGATCGCGACCGGTCCGTCGGCGGGAATGGTGCGCGCGGCCGGGACCCGCACCGCCGACATCCCCGGACGCAGGCGCACGGCTTCCATCGGGATCTGCACGATGACCTGCTCGATGTCCTCGCCGACCCGCCATTCGTACGGCGCGTTCGACTCGTAGAACACCATCTCCCCCACCCCGACCCTGGTGCTGCGGCCGTGCTGACTCAGCACGGCCGAACCCCGGGTGTGGATGCTGATCAGCAGGTACTCCTCGACGGCCCGCGCGATCAGCGACCGCGTCCTGGTGACCTGCTGACGAGTCGAGGCCAGCCGGGACAGACCGAAGTCCGGATAGGCATGGTGGGCGATGCGGCCGTGGAACGATTCCGCGCCCGCCGGGCGGGCGGCCAGTGGCACGTAGGTCTGCGTCAGCATGGCTTCCCACTGCTGGAACTGCTCGTCGGCCCCGCCGGTGCCGACCGCGAGCACCCCGGGAAGACGCGACTGATCAACTGCTGCCGGAACATCGACTGTCATCGGGACACCTCGTCGTATTCGCATTCACACGACGTAGAGACTCGTCGAGTACCCCCCTCGACTGGGAAGAGGATATCACCGATGGAAAAGAATTCTTTTCGATTACAGCCCGGCACACATCGCATATCCCGCACGGTATTCCCCCGGCGCCATTCCGAATTCCGCGTGGAACACCCGGTAGAAGTGACGCTCGGCGGCGAATCCGGCGGCCGCGGCCACCTCTTCGATCGGCCGCATGTGCCCGTCGCGCAATAATTCGCACGCGTGTTCGAGGCGCAGTCGGAGCAATCGTCGGGCCGGGCTTTCGTCGCCTTCGAACAGCCGGTACAGGGTGCGGCGCGAGATCGCGAATCGCTGCGCGACGGTATCGACGGTGAGATCGGCGTCGGCGAACCGGCGCCGCATGAAAGCGAGGATTCCGGCCCGGGTCGATTCGGCGGCCGACGGGCCACGCGGCACCGACCCCGCCGCGAGTTGCAGCGCCGAGGCCAGCAGTCCGACGCCGTGGCGCGCGAGCTCGGCGGCCACCACCGGGTCGCCGTGCTGCATGCCCGCCAGCCCGCGGAAGTACGCGCCGACCGCGGCGGCGGGATGTTCGGGCCCGAGCGCGATGGCCGACGGGATGGTGGCCAGGGGTGCGCCGACCGCGGCCAGCGCGTCGATCGGCACCTGGACGACGACCTTGTCGAAGTCCTCGTCGACCTCCCAGCGATAGGGCCGGGCGCTGTCGTAGATGACCATGCTGCCCGCGTCGACGTGGGCGGACCGGCCGTCCTGGTGCAGCACCCCACGTCCGCCCAGGTAGATGCTGGCCAGGATGTGGCGGTCGGCGGCGGCCTCGACCTGCCGCGGCGTCCGGCGCACGGTCTGCGCGCCGGCCTGCACCGAGGTGACCAGCAGATCGTCGTACGCCGTCGCCGCGATCCGGCCCCGAAAACCCTCCGTGCGGTGCGGCGCGACGGCGAGCGGAATGTAGGTCTGGCTCATCAGCGATTCCCACCGCTCGACCACCGCGCGCTGGGGCAGCTCGTCGCCGGCCCGGACGGTCACCGTCGTTCGTTGGCTCATGACCGCTCAGCCCCCTCCGTCACTCGGCCCTGCGTGCGCACAGTATGCCACGGGAATACGGACATAACGCCCAGAAAACGCGGGGTCACGCGGTGTGGCGGCGAGGCTCGCCGCTCGCGGGCACCTGCCCGGTGACCAGGCGATACTCCCCCGGGGTCATCCCGGTCTCCACCCGGAACGCGCGGAAGAAGTGCCGCTCGGAGGCGAAGCCGGAGGCGAGCGCGATCGAGGATGTCGACCGGCCGGTATCGCGCAGCAGCAGCACCTGCGCGCACTCGACCCGCATGCGCCGCAGCACCGTGCTCAGGCCGTCGCCGGTCTCGTCGAAGAGGCGGTACAGGCTGCGCCGCGACACCAGGCACGCGCGCGCGATCTCGTCGACGGTCAGGGCCGGATCGGTGCACCTGGACCGCATGAACGACAGCACCTGCTCCCGCGACAGCGCCTGGGCCGACTGCCCGGTCGGCAGCGCGCCACCGGCGAGCGTGACCGCCGACGCCAACAGCTTGACCCCGTTGTCCGCCAGGACGACCGCCTGCTCGGGCGCGCTCTGCTGGATGCGGGCCAGATCGCGGAAGAACCCGGCGACGACGCCTGCCGGACTCTCGGCGTGCACCGTCGTCGCCGTGGGCAGCGCGTCGCGCCCGGTGGGGATGTGCTCGCCGAGGACCGACAGCGGGACGCGGGCCACCACCTGCGACCAGGAGCCGTCGATGTCCCAGTGATAGGGGCGGGTGGTGTCGTAGAAGACCATGTCGCCCGGACGCAGCACCGCGATCCGCCCGTCCTGGTGCAGCCTGCCGAATCCCTCGGTGAGGATGCTGACGAACAGGAACTCCCCGTCGGTGCGCGCGATACCGCTCTTGGTACGCCGAATACGCTGGCCACTGGCACCGACGGTCGACAATTCGAAGCCGGGCAGGCTGCCGCGCACAATGCGGCCGTGGAACACCTCGTCGCGTTCGGGATCCACCGCCAGTGGCACATAGCTCTCCGACAGCAGGGATTCCCACTCCGCGAAGGCCTCACCCGCGGCCATCTCCGGACTGTCGTCCAGTCTCAGTTCGACGAGAGGCTCAGACGACTCCACGCCAACCACCTCGCTTTCCTGCGAACCGACCAGCAAACCGTGGGCGCAACAACGAATCACCCGTCGCCCCGTGTCCGAGCCTGCCAGATTCAGCGGGTCGTTGCCAACGAGTGATTCGAAATGGAAATATCAACTAAACTCAAATCTTCAACCGACCCCGGCCTTTACAGGAGATTTGGCCCGCTCCGCCGCATGACCGCCGCCACCTTGTGATGCTGATCACCGACCCCCGCGCGTCGCCGGGTCACGCTCAGCGCAACGCCACTCGCGCCCGGGCAACCATCCGGTATTCGCCCGGTGTCATTCCTGTGACCTCCCGGAACACTCGGTAGAACTGCCGTTCGGTGGCGAAGCCGGAGGCCGCGGCGACCGTCGCGATCGAGCCGATGTCCCCGGCCTCCAGCAACTTTCGGGCCCGCTCCACCCGCAGCCCGCGCAGCACCGCGCCGAGCCCACCCTCGAACTCCGCCACGATGCGATACAGCGTGCGGCGCGACACCCGGCAGGCATCGGCGATCCGATCGACCGTCAGGCCGGGATCGGTGAAGTTGGCGCGCACGTAGTCCAGCACGCGCTGACTGCTCATCGCCTCCGCCTGCGCGTGACCGGGGCGCCCACCCGCGGCGATCACCGCGGCCGCCCCGACGAGATCGATCCCGCTGGCGGCCAGCATCCCGGCGGCGGCCGGATCGGAATAGTGCAGTTCGGCCACCCGCTGGAAGAACCGGGCGAGCGTCGCGCCGACCCCACCGGCGCCCAGCATCATCCCGGCGGGCAGCGCCTCGGCTCTGATCCCCAGGAAGTCGACGACCCGCTGGCGGGGCACCCGGATCGTCAGATCCTCGATCGGGGCGTCCGACCGCCACCGGATCGGACGGGAGGTGTCGTAGAAGATCATCGACCCCGGCGTCAGCACGACGCGATGTCCCGCGTGCTCCACCTCCGCCCGGCCGCCGAGCACGACGCTGCCGATGACATGGAATTCGCCGGCCCTGGCGATGTGCCGCCGGGTGCGGCGCAGCTCGTGCCCCTGCACCCGCACTGTCCCCACGGCCACGTCACCGAAGTCCGCCGAGCGGATCCGGCCCGCGAACTCGCCGTCGACCGTGGGCGCGATCGAGACCTCGGTGAGCGCACTCCCGACCAGGTCCGCCCAGAATCCGAACGCGTCCGGCGTCGCCGTCGGCTCGGTCGAGCAGACTTCGGGAAAACCCTCGAACCCCTGCATCGCCCGATCGTTCCACCGGCGCCGACCCGCTGTCAGGAAATTTGACGAACATCACCGTTCGACTAGCTAACGAAGTGCGCGGCCTGCGGCTTCGCCCGGAACTCCGCCGGAGTCACCACGGTCGCCGCCCGGAACGCCCGGCAGAACCGCCACTCCGCGGCGAACCCGCCGCGGCCGCCACCGCAACGAGCGGCCCCGCCGGCTCCATCCGCAGCAACGTCTTGGCACGCTCCATCCGCATCGTAGACAACGGCGCCAGAACCCATTGCCGCACCATCGCTTTGGCCCCGGCCGGGCCGGGCAGTCGACCCTGCCGCCGTCACCGGCGCCGAGGCGACCAGCGGCACGCCGTGCCCAGCCGGCTCGGTGGCCTGCCGGCCGTTGCCTCGACACCTCCGCCCGAACGGTTGTCACCCGGGGTGGTGCACGCTATCCGGAATCGGTGGTTGTCCCACCGCCGCTCACGCCACACGACGGTGGGGGCGAGCGAGGATCTGCAGCACCAGCAAGGCCACCACCGCCGCCAGGGCGATGAGCGCGGTCACCCACGGCGTCGGGTAGTCCCAGAGGACGAACACCGTCGCGGCGACGACCAACACCGCGGCCCGCAGTTGGCCGAGATACGCGGCGGCGAAGCGGGAGGCCCGGCCGCCCTCCCCGCGCCGCGTCCGCGCGATCGCGCCGTCGAGGGTGTCGCGCATCTTGGTGGCGAGGGTCGACGGCCCGGCCAGGAAGGCGCCGAGCGCCGTGAACGTGGCGACCAGCGCGACCACCCGCGTGGTCACCCGCAGCGGCTGGGCGAGGGTGTCGTAGACCGTCCTCGCCACCTCCTGCGAGACGTTGTGTACGTGGTCGAGATAGACCGTGCGCATGATCAGCAGGGCGGCGCTGAGCACCACCATCGACACCAGCATGCTCAGGGCCACCGCGAGCAGCGCCCGTCGCCGAGAACCGCTGCCCGCCACCAGCACCGCGCCGATCGCGCAGCCCAGCGCGGCGACGCCGAGCACGATCGCGCCCCGGTCTAGCAGCCGCACGGCCCGTTGGGCTTTCGCCAGGTCGTCGGATTCGATCAGGACGAACTCGCCCTGCGGATCGACATCGAGGCGGGCCAGGTCGAAGCCACGATCCGCGAGCCGCGTCTCCACCTCGCGCAGCATCGGTTCCAGCGACAGCGAGACGACGCCGTCGGTACTCACCCGCAGCACACCGTCGTCCACCCCGGTGAGCGACGCGACGAGAGCGCGATGGGCCTGCCGGTTCGCCGACTCCCACAGGCGGGCGAAGGAGTCGCTGCGCACCAGCGTGTCCGCCGCGTCGCGCACCAGCGCCTCGGACTGCGTGGCCAGCAGGGTCGGCACACTGCGCAGCGCCGCCTCGACGCGCGGTCTGAGGTCACGACGGTCGTCGAGCGCGTCGACCAGTTCGGTGGCGGCACCGCGCACATCGACGCGTGTCATGACCGCCTGGGTCAGCGCACCGGCGACGGCGTCCTGGATCACCGGATCGTGGGCCAGCGGGGCCATGGTCTCGACGTAGTGATCGGTATCGAGGAGCTCGGCGCGCGCGTAGCCGGCGAGCACCGTCACGAGGGTGAGCACGCCGGTCGCGCAGACCAGCAAGGCCACGGCAATCCGCCTGACCGTACGGGCACGTCCACCAGAATCGTCTGCCATCTGCCCGGCTTTCTCGCTGACGTCGAGTCTGCCATCGTATCGCCGTGCGCCCGGTGGCGACAGCAACCGCGCGGCGGCTACTCCCCGCAGCACCCGCCCGCGGCGGGCAGCGTCCTGGTTTCCCTGGTCTGGGCGTTGCGCGCGGCGAGGTCGGCATCGGCCGGGTAGTCGACGCGCACCAGGCTCAGGCCGTGCGCGGGCGCGACGGTCACCGAGCTCGATCGCTCCGTCTCGGTCAGCAGGCTCGCCACCCACTCGGACGTGCGGCGGCCCTCGCCGACGGCCAGCACGGCGCCGACCAGGCTGCGCACCATCGACCAGCAGAAGGCATCCGCGCTGACCCGCGCGTTCAGCAGCTCGCCGTCGCGCTCCCAGTCGAACCGCTGCAGCTCACGCACCGTCGTCGCGCCCTCGCGGCGGCGGCAGAAGGCGGCGAAGTCGTGCAGCCCGAGCAGCTGCCGGGACGCCGCGCGCATGGCGTCGAGGTCGAGACCGGGCTTGGCGGCGACCACGCTGCGGGCCTGCAACGGCTCGGCGCCGTAGCGGGCGGTGGTCAACCGGTAGACGTAGTGGCGACGGGTCGCGGAGAAGCGGGCGTCGAAGTGCGGCGGCGCGGGCGAGACCTCGGTGATGCGCACGTCCTTGGGCAGGAACCGCGCCATCCGGTACAGCAGTTTGTCGGCGTCGAGTTTGCCGGTGGTGTCGAAATGCGCGACCTGGCCCTCGGCGTGCACCCCGGCGTCGGTGCGCCCGGCGACGGTGAGCTGAATCGGTTCGCGGAACACCTTCGACAGCGACTCCTCGAGCGTGCCCTGCACCGTGCGCAGTCCCGGCTGACGCGCCCAGCCGGTGAAATCGGTGCCGTCGTAGCTGATCCCGAGCCGCACCCGGATCACTTCCCGCTCGGTGTCGTCCATCGCTTCCTCCGCACCTGTCTTTGGCAAAAGAACGAGCCCGTCACCCACGAAGGGTGACGGGCTCGGCCGGACTCGAAGAGAATCAGGCGTCCTTCTTGTCCTCGGTGGCCTCGTCGGCGGCCGGGGCGTCGGCCACGGTCTCCTCGACGACGGTCTCCTCGGCCTCGGCGGCCGGGGCGGCCTCGGCCTTCTGCGAAGCGGCGACGCGACGAGCCCGATCGGCCTCGTTGGTCACGGTCTTCTCGCGGACCAGCTCGATGACGGCCATCGGCGCGTTGTCACCCTTGCGCGGCAGCGCCTTGGTGATGCGGGTGTAGCCACCCTCGCGACCCTCGAACGAGGGGCCGATCTCCGCGAACAGCGCGTGCACGATGTCCTTGTTGCGGATGACCTTCATGACCTCGCGACGGTCGGCGAGAGTGCCGCCCTTCGCCTTGGTGATGAGCTTCTCGGCGTAGGGGCGAACCGCCTTGGCCTTCGACTCGGTGGTCGTGATACGACCGTGCTCGAAAAGCGCCGTGGCCAGGTTGGCGAAGATCGCCTTCTGGTGCGACGCCGACCCGCCGAAGCGAGCACCCTTCTTGGGCTTAGGCATTGGATTCTCCTTGGGAAAGGTTCACCGGGGGTGCCCCCCTGGCGACCTAGAGCTGTTCGGTCTCGGCGTAGTCCTGCTCGCCGCCGTCGGTGTCACTGAACGTGCCGCTGTCGCTCCACGTTCCGGTGCTCGCGTCGTAACCCACCACGGAGGACGGGTCGAACGACGCCGGGCTGTCCTTGAGCGAGAGGCCCAGCGCGTGGAGCTTGACCTTCACCTCGTCGATGGACTTCTGGCCGAAGTTACGGATGTCGAGCAGATCCGACTCGGTGCGGGCGACGAGCTCGCCCACGGTGTGCACACCCTCGCGCTTGAGGCAGTTGTAGGACCGGACGGTGAGGTCCAGGTCCTCGATCGGCAGACCGAACGAGGCGATGTGATCCGCCTCGGCCGGGCTGGGGCCGATCTCGATGCCCTCGGCTTCGACGTTGAGCTCACGGGCCAGGCCGAAGAGCTCGACCAGGGTCTTGCCGGCCGAAGCCAGCGCGTCCCGCGCCGTGATGGAGTTCTTGGTCTCCACGTCGAGGATGAGACGGTCGAAGTCGGTGCGCTGCTCGACACGGGTGGCCTCGACCTTGTAGGTCACCTTGAGCACCGGGGAGTAGATCGAATCCACCGGGATCCGGCCGATTTCCGCACCGGTCGCCTTGTTCTGCACGGCGGGCACGTAACCGCGACCCCGCTCGACGACGAGCTCGATCTCGAGCTTGCCCTTGTCGTTCAGGGTGGCGATGTGCATGTCCGGGTTGTGCACGACGACGCCGGCGGGCGGCACGATGTCACCAGCGGTGACGGTGCCCGGGCCCTGCTTACGCACGTACATGGTGACCGGCTCGTCCTCTTCGGAGGACACGACCAGACCCTTGAGGTTCAGGATGATGTCGGTGACGTCTTCCTTCACACCGGGAACGGTGGTGAACTCGTGCAGGACACCGTCGATGCGGATGCTCGTGACCGCGGCCCCCGGGATGGAGGACAGCAGGGTACGACGCAGCGAGTTGCCGAGGGTGTAACCGAAGCCCGGCTCGAGGGGTTCGATGGTGAACTTCGAGCGGTTCTCCGCCACAACCTCTTCGGTCAGTGTCGGACGCTGGGAAATCAGCATGAGGATCTACTTCCTGTTCAGGGCATCCGCTATTTGATGCCTCGTCAGTGAGTGCGGGGGTCGCCGTGTGCGCGACCCCCACCAAAAGCGCTTACTTCGAGTAGTACTCGACGATGAGCTGTTCCTGCAGCGGCACATCGATCTGCGCGCGCTCGGGCAGCTGGTGCACCAGGATGCGCAGGCGGCCGGGGACGACCTGCAGCCAACCGGGAACCGGACGCTCGCCGACGGTCTCACGCGCGACCTGGAACGGCAGGGTCGGCAGCGACTTCTCCTTGACATCGATGATGTCGTACTGGGAGACCTGGTAGCTCGGGACGTTCACCTTGACGCCGTTGACCACGAAGTGGCCGTGGCTGACGAGCTGACGAGCCTGACGACGGGTGCGCGCCAGACCGGCGCGGTACACGACGTTGTCCAGACGCGACTCGAGCAGACGCAGCAGGTTGTCGCCGGTCTTGCCCTTGAGGCGGTTGGCCTCTTCGTAGTAGCGACGGAACTGCTTCTCCATGACGCCGTAGGAGAAGCGAGCCTTCTGCTTCTCCTGCAGCTGCATGAGGTACTCGGATTCCTTGATCCGCGCGCGGCCGTGCTGGCCGGGCGGGTAAGGACGACGCTCGAACGCCTGGTCGCCTCCGACGAGGTCGACGCGCAGACGACGCGACTTGCGGGTGATGGGGCCTGTATAACGTGCCATTTTTTAGCTGTTTCCTTTCCCGCTAGACGCGACGACGCTTGGGCGGCCGGCAGCCGTTGTGGGGCTGGGGGGTGACGTCGGAGATCGAGCCGACCTCGAGGCCTGCGGCCTGGAGCGAACGGATCGCGGTCTCGCGGCCCGAACCCGGGCCCTTCACGAACACGTCGACCTTCTTGACACCGTTCTCCTGCGCCTTGCGGGCAGCGTTCTCGGCGGCGAGCTGCGCGGCGAACGGGGTGCTCTTACGCGAACCCTTGAAGCCGACGTGGCCCGACGACGCCCACGAGATGACATTGCCCTCGGGGTCGGTGATCGAGACGATGGTGTTGTTGAACGTGCTCTTGATGTGCGCGTGGCCGTGCGGGATGTTCTTCTTATCCCGGCGACGCGACTTCTGAGTCTTCTTCGGGCCAGCGGCCCGGCTCTTCGGAGGCATACGCTATCCCTACTTCTTCTTGCCGGCGACGGTCTTCTTCGGACCCTTGCGCGTACGCGCGTTGGTCTTGGTGCGCTGACCACGAACGGGCAGGCCACGACGGTGGCGGATGCCCTGGTAGCAGCCGATCTCGATCTTGCGGCGAATATCGGCCTGGACCTCGCGGCGCAGGTCACCTTCGACCTTGAACTCCGACGCCTCGATGTAGTCGCGGAGCTTGGTCAGGTCGTCGTCGCTGAGATCCTTCGAGCGCAGGTCCGGGCTGACGCCGGTCTGAGCCAGGATCTCGGTGGCGCGGGTGCGCCCGATTCCGAAAATGTAGGTCAACGCGATCTCCATGCGCTTTTCGCGCGGGAGATCGACGCCCATCAGACGTGCCATGTGGCAGGTTCCTTAATGGTTGCGGAGGTCTGCTCCCTGTCCGTCCCCCCGTCTTTCAGGTGGGGGCACCGGCCTCCGTACCGGTGGTTGGCGCGCACAGCCTGCGTGCGTGCTGGAGCTGGGAGTTCTTCTTTTCGGTCAGTCCGATCAGACGATCGGTGCCCGGCGGTGAGGCTGGATCAGCCCTGACGCTGCTTGTGGCGCAGGTTGTCGCAGATCACCATGACCCGGCCGTGGCGGCGGATCACCTTGCACTTCTCGCAGATCTTCTTGACGCTCGGCTGAACCTTCACGTCCGTCCAATCTTTTCTTGGTCCACTAAGGGTCTGTGAACACAGTTTTTCCCCAGCCGACGACTGGGGAAGTCTTGTAGCGCGCTCCGACCAGGGCCGGAACACCATGCGACGCCGCGTGCCGTCAGGCTCGCGGCGTCGAGCGGGTCTCACTTGTAGCGGTAGACAATCCGGCCGCGAGAGAGGTCGTACGGCGACAGCTCGACGACCACACGGTCTTCCGGAAGGATACGAATGTAGTGCTGCCGCATCTTTCCGCTGATGTGCGCGAGAACCTTGTGACCGTTCTCGAGCTCGATCCGGAACATCGCATTGGGCAGCGGCTCGACAACTCGACCCTCGACCTCGATGGCCCCGTCTTTCTTCGCCATATCCTCCGCGATCCCGGTTATGCTTCTAACCTGAGTTGGATTGCCTCGTAGCTGCTCGCTGGCATGCGAGCAGTCGGCGCATAGGTGCACCGCCGCTCAAGCTTACCGGTACTGCACTCCAGAGGCAAAAACGCCCCGAACCGGCCGCCGGTCCGGCGGGGTCGGCCGCCCGGACCGCCCACCACCGCGCCGGGGTTGTCGCGTAAACTCACCGGCGTCGGAGATGTGGGTCGAGCAGATCGGGGGACCCTGGTGAGCGGAACGCGCCGGTGAGTCGTAACAACGACAGCCTCCCCATGTTGCCGCCGTGGCTGTCGGAGAGCGAAGTCACCCAGGTCGGCTACGAGGCTCCGGTCGAGAACCTCCCCCAGGACGACCTGATCGACGAGGCACCCAAACGCCGCCGCTTCATGGGCCGTGGCGGGAACGACGATGCCAAGAAGGACAAGCGCGGCCGCCGGCGCAAAGGCGAGGACCAGCAGCCCGAGCAGCACCGGCCCGATCCCGCCCCCGAGCCCATCGCGCAGCGGCCACCCGCCGAACAGCCGCCCAGGCGGCAGTCGGAGTGGACCGCCGAGAACGCCAACCCACTGATTCCCGGCGATCAGCCGAACGCCGGATGGCCGGGTGGACCGACCGTCGGCGCTGGTTCGCCGCCGCCGTGGCCGCAGGAGCGGGCACCGTACAACGACAGCGCCCCGGTGGCACCGCCCGCACCCGCGCCCACCGGCGACCCGTCGATGCCCACGGGTACCTCCTTTCCACAGAGCCCGCCGTCGCACGGTGGCCCGGCCGCCGCGCCGCAGGTCGGCCCGACCGGCCCGCACGAGAGCTCCGCCGCCTCCTACGCCGACCCGGTGTCCCCCACCGGTCCGCCCCATCACTCCGCCACCTCCTACGCCGACCCGACCGCACCGGCGGACGACCATTCCGGCCCTGCCCTGCCCACACGCACGCCCGCGCCACCGTCGAACGGGTTCACCCCCCTGGGCCCCGGCCAGCAACAGCGCCAGCTCCCCGACCTGCCGCCGCCCCCGCCGCTGCCGGATCCGCCCACGCGCACCCGGCCGACCGAAGCGCCACCGCGCCTGACCGCACCGGGCGAGCCCTCCACCTCTGCCCCGTCCGACCCGCTCCTCGGCCCGATGCCGACGTCCGCCGTCGAATCGCCCGCGCCGTCGACCGGTAGCGCTGACCCGCTGCTCGGCCCGGCCTCCGCTGCTACACCCGCGCCGTCGACGGGTAGTGCTGATCCGTTGGTCGGCCCGTCTTCCGCTGCCACACCCAGGCCATCGACCAGCGGCGCCGACTCGCTCCTCGGCCCGGTGACGAATGCCGCTACCGGTGCTCCGTCGACCGGTGCCGCCTCGGTGGGCGGGTGGCCGACGCCCGATGACGCGGTCGCCGACGTGCGCCCGCCGTCGCCGGAAGCGCACTCCGCGCGCACGCCCGACCAGGCATCTGCGCCCGTTGCCCGACCACTGCCGGACCCGGCCGATGCCGCACCGGCGAAGTCGGGCGAACTCGCCCCGTCCGAGTCCAGCGAACAGGCAGGCAGCACCCGCGGTCGGCACAGCCTCGATCAGCCGGAGTCCGCAGCCCCGACGAGCGGTGACACGGCATCGGCGGCACCGGATGCCACGCGGACTCCCCCGCGCCTGCCGGAACCGCCCGCGCGCCTAAACGACCGGTCCGCCACGGGTATCACGCACCCCGCCGACACACTGTCACCTGACGCCTCACGGATTCCGCCACCCCTGCCGGAACCGCCTGCGCGCCTGGACAACCCGTCGACCTCCGACACACCGACGCGTCCAGCGACATCGGCGGAGGCCACCCCGCGCACTGCACCGTCACCTGACGATGCCGCGCCCACCACAGCCGCGCCGGCCGACGCCACCACTCGCATGAGCCTGCCGGGTGATCTCACCGGCGGTAGGCCGTCGAGTGCCCCCGAGTCCCGGTCCGCTTACAGCGCAGGCGAATCCACGCCGCCCAGCGGCGCGGGGTCCCCGTATCGTCCCGGCGAGTCGATCGCTCCGCCGCAGGCGCCGGGCCCCGAGCAGTCGCACTACGTCTCGCAGACGCCGACCTACCATTCGTCGCAGTACAAGGCGATTCCCGGCGATCCGTCGCACGGCACGGGTACCCCGTCGACGCCGGACGCGCAGACCGAGATGTTCCGCGGCGACGACCCGCGGATTCAGGCCGCTCGGAATCAAGCCCCCGGCGACTACGCGCCGCCCACCTGGCAGGCCGGACAGCAGCCGCAGGCACCGCAAACCGGTTTCCGCTCCGGCGAATTCGCGCAGCCACCGAACCCGGTCTCGCCGTATCAGCAGGCCCCTGGCCGGTACCAGCCGAGCGATCCCGCGCACCACCTGCCCGAGTCGTATCACCGTCCGGACGGCGCGCCCGTACCGCAGCCCGATGGCGCCGCCACACCGCACCAGCGTCCCGACGGCACGCAGGCCGAGGCGACCCGGCACTACCAGCAGCCCGATGCGGCCCAGGTCCCGCCGTACCAGCGGCCGGACGGCGCGGCACCGCAATTGCCGCCCGATGGTTCCCCGGCACCGCAGTACCTGCCCGATGGCACCCCCGCGCCGCAGTTCCAGCGCCCCGACGGAGTCCAGCCGTACCAGCAGCCGGGTGACGTCGCGCCCCAGCAGTTCCAGGGCGGCCCGACCGTGCCGCCGTACCAGCAGGCACCGGGTCAGTACCAGCAACCCGGCCAGTACCAGCAGCCCGGCTGGGGCGCGCACGCCCAGCACGGCTACCAGCCGCCGTCGCTCGACAACGTGCCGGTCAAGCGGGTCAAGAAGGCGCCGGGCAGTGGCTGGCGTAAAGCGGTGCACCATGTTTCGGGTGGTGCGATCAATCCGGGGATGTCCGCCGAGGAGCGGCGCCTGCAGGAACTGGTCGCCCGCATCCGGCAGCCGGTGCGCGGTGACTACCGGATCGCGGTGCTCTCGCTCAAGGGCGGTGTCGGCAAGACGACGACCACCACCGGCCTCGGTTCGATCTTCGCCTCGATCCGCGGCGACCGGGTGATCGCGGTCGACGCCAATCCCGACTTCGGCACCCTGTCGCAGCGCGTGGCCTTGCAGACCCGCTCGACCGTGCGCGACCTGCTGCTCGATCCGTCGATCGAGCGCTACTCCGATGTCCGCCGCCACACCTCGCAGAGTTCGAGCAGGCTGGAAGTGCTTGCCAGCGAACGGGATCCGGCCGCGTCGGAGTCGTTCAACGACGAGGAGTACCGGGCCGTGGCCCGGATCCTGCAGCGGTTCTACAACATCATTCTCACCGACTGCGGCACCGGCCTGATGCACTCGGCGATGAGCGGCGTGCTCGATCTGGCGCACTCACTGGTGCTGATCTCGTCGGCGGCGATCGACGGCGCGCGCAGTGCCGCGGCGACGCTGGACTGGCTGTCGCTGCACGGGCACGACCACCTGGTCCGCAACGCGGTCGTGGTGATCAATCTGCCGCGTGAGGGTTCACCGAATGTCGGTGTTCAGCAATTGCGCGAGTACTTCCTCTCGCGCTGCCGGGCCGTGCACATCATCCCGTTCGACGAGCACCTGTCGGAGGGCGCCGAGATCGATCTGCACCGGCTGCACAAGACGACCAAGCGGGCGTACGTGGAACTGGCGGCGACCGTCGCCGACGAGTTCGGGGTAGACCACCACCGCTTCGGCTGAGAGACGCCGCGGGCCGACCGGTCACCACTCCGGCAGCCTGCGGCGACCGGCGATCACGTCGCGGACCAGGTCGTCGTAGGCGTCGGCCAGTTCGGCCAGGTGGTGCCACGCGCAGTGCAGCATCTCGTCGTTGGCGGGCATGGTCATCAGGGCGTGGTGCGCCCGCACCGAGGACTCGGCCAGCCGGTCGATGACCGCGCCGATCGTCTCGGTGTGCAGGGTCGCGCCCAGGCGGTGCTGCGGGACGCCGCGATGCACCCAGTCGTCGATCGCGAGGACCAGTTCGGCTCGGCGGCAATCGATCTCACGCAGGACCACCGGATCGGTGTCGACGAATCCGCCGCGCCCGACGATGCGCTTCTCGTGCAGGACCGCGAGATCACGCGCGAACCACAGCAGTGGTCCCCCCACCACCCGATGTCCGCGACACGCCCGGACGAGAAGGTCGGAGAGCGGCAGGAGGCCGGTAGTCGCCGGCGGCCCGGCGGGATCGACACACCGCAAGGTGTCGGGGAAAGCCATTACGACCGTAGAACTCTCCGCACCAGCCACGTTGCCTCGCCGTCGTCGCCGCACAGCACCGGATCAGGACGTTCATTACAATAAACCTCGCAAGCTTCCTGTCAAGCATTACTCGGCCGTAGGTAACGCAGACGAGTACACTTCGTTACCTGCACGACCTACCGAGGAGCATGATGGCGGACGGTCCGACCTACCTCCGGATCGCAGACCTCCTCCGCGAGGAGATCCGCGCGGGCACGTGGAAGCCGGGCGATCGACTGCCCAGTCATGCCGAACTGGCCGAGCAGATGCAGGTCTCGATCACCACCTCGCGCAACGCGATCCAAGTGCTCGTCGCCGAAAACCTTGTCTACACAGCTACTTCCCGCGGCACCATCGTCCGAAACCAGGAAGTACTGGAATCGGTGGTCACCGACCACATCCGCCCGGACCGGCCGCGCTCGGCGCACGACATCTTCGAAGAGATCGCGCGCGCCGCCAACCGCGAGCCCGCCAAGGAGTTCAGCACCAGGATGGAGCCCGCCGACGACCAGGTCGCGCAATGGCTCGGAGTCGCCGTCGACTCCTGGGTGCTGGCCCGCACAGTGGTGCAATACCTCGACAACGAACCGTGGTCGTGGGAGGTGAGTTTCTACCCACGCGATCTCGCCGAAGCCGCCGGCATCGATTCCCCCCACGACATTCCCGAGGGCACCACCCGTCGGCTGGCCGACCGTGGTTACGGCGAGACCGCCCACCGCGACACCCTCGCCGCCCGGCCCGCCACCGCCGAGGAGGCGGCCGTGCTCGGCGTCGCCACCGGCACCGTCCTGCTCGACCACCTGCGCATCGGCGCCAACCACGAACGGGTCACCCGGGCGACCCGGCATCGTTCCCTGGCGGGCCGCAACCGGCTGGCCTACCAACTCGGCGACGCGGCGGGCACCGCCGTCATCGCCCACACCCTCGGCATCGCACCCGGACCTGCCGTCGCATTGCCATGACCGTGGGGATGCGCCCGGCCGCCCTGGGCGACCTGCCGCTGATCTGCCGCCTGCGGGTGCAACGCACCGCCTGGCTCACCGCGCGCGGTTCCGACCAGTGGACGGTCGCGGGCCGGGGCCGTCCCATCGAGATCTTCGCCGGCGCGGTCGGCCGGGCGCTGGACGCGGGCGAGACGTGGATCGCCGAGGTCGACGGGGAACCGGCGGGCACGATCACCGTCAACCAGCGGGCCGATCCGGGCCTGTGGTCGCCGTGGGAGCTGGCCGAGGCGGTGATCGTGCATTTCATGATCGTGGACCTGCGGTTCGCGGGCAGACAGGTCGGGCATCGGATGCTCGCGCACGCCGCCCGGCTGGCCGATCAGAAGCACCGCGACTGGGTCCGGCTCGACGCCTGGACGTCCAACCACCAACTCCACGAGTACTACCGCCGGGCAGGCTTCACGCTGGCGCGCATCGCGGGGCCGCGCGCGGACGGCCCGTCCTGCGCCCTGTTCGAGCGACGGACCGACAGCTGGTGCGGCCCGCCGATCTCCCGGCAGACCCACCACCGGGCCGGTACCCAGGCGCTGCCGATCGGCCGACTGCCCGGCTGACCCGCTACACCGGCGGCAGGTCGGCGATGTGGACCAACTCGATGCCCTGACTGCGCGAGACCAGCGTGCCGCGACCGGGCGGCATCTTGCTCGGGCGCACGTCACCGACCAGCTTTCCCTCGTCCCTTGACCCGCTCATGATCAAGGTCTGGACCGACAGGTTCTTCATCGCACCGAGCACCGGGTCGTAGAGCGCACGCGAGGCGCCACCGATCCGGCGGGTGACGACGAGATGCAGGCCGATGTCACGGGCCTGGGGCAGGTACTCGAGCAGCGGCGCGAACGGATTGCCCGAACCGGTGACCACCATGTCGTAGTCGTCGACGACGACATAGATCTCCGGGCCCGACCACCAGCTGCGTTCGCGCAGCTGCTGCTGGGTGATGTCGGAGCCGGGGATCCGCTTGGCCAGGTAGGCGGCGACCTCCTGGATCATCGGCCCACAGGTCTGCGACGAGGTCGAATAGCCTGCCAGCTGGTCACCCTCGAGTACGCCGAGCATCGTGCGCCGGTAGTCGATCAGGATCACCCTCGCCTCGGCGGCGGTGGACTGTTCGGCGATGCTCATCACGATGTTGCGCAGCAACGTGGTCTTGCCGCATTCCACGTCGGCGAAGGCCATGAAGTGGGGCTCGATCCCGAAATCGAGTACCAGTGGCTGCAATTCGGACTCGCCGAGACCGACGACGACCTTGGTGCGATCCAGTACGACGCCCTGGTCCCTGGCGGCGGCGATGACCTGCTCGCGCGGGAAGCTCAGCGGCAGCATGCGCACTTCGGGCGCGCGCCGGCCGGGGTAGAGCGCGATCAGCTCCTCGCGTGCCCTGGTGACGCCGTCGGCGATGCTCGCGGGATCGGAGTCGGAATCCAAGCGGGGCAACGCGATCAGCATGTGCAGTTGTTCGGCGGTGAGACCGCGGCCCGGCCTGCCGACCGGAACCTGGTGCGCGGTGCGGCGATTCATCTCGGAATCACCCGGGTCACCGAGGCGCAGCTCGAGCCGGGTGCCGATCTGGTCCTTGACCACCGGGCGGATCTCCGCCCAGCGGGACGCGCCGATCATCAGGTGGACGCCGAACGAGAGACCCTGGGTGGCGATGGCGTTGATCTGCGGTTCCAGCAGATCGAATTCCTCACGGATGGCGCCCCATCCGTCGATCACCAGGAAGACGTCGCCGAACTGGTCGGCGGACATCGGGTCCCCGGGTGGCGCGGTGGTGCCGTTGATCTGTCTGGCTTCCAGCGCCGAGAACTTGCGCCTGCGGAACTCGGTCATCGACTCGATGCCCAGTTCGGCGAACCGTTCCTCGCGCTGCCGCATCAGGGTGGTGAGCTCGGCGATGGTGCGCCGCACCCGGTCACCGTCGAGCCGGCCCGCCACCGAACCGACGTGCGGGACGCCGACCAGGCCGGCCATACTGCCGCCACCGAAGTCCAGGCAGTAGAACTGCACCTGTTCGGGCGTGTGGGTGGCGGCCGCGGCCATGATGATGGTGCGCAGCGTCGTCGACTTGCCCGACTGCGGGCCACCGACCACGGCGACATTGCCCTGCGCGCCGGCCAGATTGATGGTCAGCACGTCGCGCCGCTGTTCGTAGGGCTTGTCGATCACGCCGATCGGCATCCACAGCTGACCGTGCCGGTTCACCGGCGAGCGCCAATCCGGGTCGGGCAGCAGCATGTCCGCGGTCGGCGATTCCTCCAGCGGCGGCAGCCAGACCTCGTGGGCCGGGCGGCCGTGGCCGGTCAGCCGCTTGACGACGACGTCGAGCAGCGAGTCCGGAATCCCCTCCTCGGCGACCGGAACGCTCGGCGGTGGCGGCGGCAGTTCCAGCCTGCCGCGCAGGATCGGATCGTCGTCGGTCTCGATCGGCTCCGGCGTGGCATCGGTGACCTCGACCGGCGCGGCGGTGAACACCACCGGTCGCTGGCCGCCCATCGGCGCGCCGTCGTCGTCGACGACGGTGCCGACGGGCGCCACATACGGACCCGAGACATAGCTCGCGTTGAATCGGAGCGGCTCGGACGCATCGCTTTTCAGATAGCCGGCGCCGGGCACACTGGGCAGGTGATAGGCGTCGGTGATGCCGAGCACCGCGCGCGACTCGTTGGCCGAGAAGGTACGCAAACCGATCCGGTAGGACAGATGCGACTCCAGGCCGCGCAGCTTGTTCTCCTCCAGGCGCTGCGAGGCCAGCAGCAGATGGACGTGCAGCGAGCGCCCGAGCCGGCCGATCATGACGAACAGCTCGGCGAAGTCCGGCTTCTGCGAGAGCAATTCGGAGAACTCGTCGACGACCACGAACAGCGCGGGTAGCGGATCGAGCGGAACGCCCGCCGCCCTGGCCTTCTCGTAGTCGTTGACGTTGGCGTAGTTGCCCGCCGAGCGCAGCAGCTCCTGGCGGCGGTTCATCTCACCGGCGAGCGCGTCCTTCATGCGGTCGACCAGGGAGAGTTCGTCTTCCAGGTTGGTGATCACGGCCGCGACGTGCGGCAACGAGTCGAGCCCGAGGAAGGTCGCGCCGCCCTTGAAGTCGACGAGCACCAGGTTGAGCGCGTCCGGCGAATGCGTGGTGACCAGTGAGAGCACCAGCGTGCGCAGGAATTCCGACTTGCCGGAGCCGGTCGCGCCGATGCACAGCCCATGCGGGCCCATGCCGTTCTCCGCGGATTCCTTGATGTCGATCTCGACCGGCGTGCCGTCCGGTGTGATGCCGATCGGCACCCGCAGCCGCTCGCGCGCGGTGCGTGGCCGCCACACCCTGGCCGGATCGATCTGGGCCGCATCGGGAATGCGCAGCAGCGCCATCAGGCCGGGGTCGCTGGTGGTCCCCTCGCCCAGGCTGACGATCTGCGCGGCTGTCGCCACCCGGTACCGCGCCAGGGCGCGGGCGAATGCCGCGGCCTCGGCCACGCTGACCTCGTCGGCGGTGGCGAAGCGCTCCACGCCTGCGGCGCTGCGCGCCGACACCGCACCGTCGCCGACGACCAGCTGCAGACCACGCCGCGCCGCGAGACCGTTCTCGGGTGCGGTCAGGTCGAGCACGGTCACCGAGTCGAGCCCGGATTCGCTGATGATGCGCTCGTTTCCGCTGATGTAGCCGTCATCGATCACCACGACCACGTGCAGCCGGCCCTGGGTCGGCTGCGGGTTGCGCATGAACCGGCCGCGTTCCATCAGTTCGGTCTGCAACGCGGATTCGAGCTCGCCGAGCGAGGTGTAGATCATCCGGGCGGAGCCGAGTCCGTCGCGCACCGACGGATGCTGCACGTGCGGCAGCCATTTCGCCCAGGCCCAGTGCCCGTCCGGGTCGGCGCAGACGATCGCGACGACGAGGTTGTCCGGTCCGTGGAAGGTGGTCAGCTCCATCAGCATGGCGCGCACCAGTTCACGGCCTTCGTCGAGGTCGCCGCCGATATTGATGGCGGGGAACGCGCGCATCGACACCGCGGTCGGCAACTCGTGCACGACCGAATGGGTGCGCACGAACCGGCGCAGCGCCACGGTCGAGACCGGCTCGAGGTCTTCCAGCGGACCGGTCTCCGGACGCGCCAGCTTGGTGGCGAGGCGATGGCTGCCGACGCCGACCCGCACGTGCCCGAAATCCGGGTCGTTGGGGCGGCGCTCCCACATCCGCCTGCTGCCGATCAGTGCGGGCAGGTCGGCCGGTTCGGGATGACTCCAGCCGAGCGTCTCCAGCTGTTTGCTGCCGGTGGTGCGCACGTCCTTGCGCACCTGATCGAGGTACCGGAAGTAGTCCTTGCGTTCCTCGTTGAGCTCGACGGCGCGCTTGGGGCCGCCCCCGCGCATGCCGGCCATCATGCCGACCATCGACATGAGCATCATCATCGGGAACATCATCATCATCGGATTGGCCAGCAGATTGCGGCCCATCGAGACCATCATCGCGATCATGCCGACGACCGCGACCACCATGATGACCGGCATCAGCTTCATCATCAGCGGCGACGGGATGGCGCGCTGGATCTCCGGCGGCGGGGTGAGCGCGACTTCACCGCCCGGTGCGCGCGGCGGCGCGATCCGGGGGCGACGAACGAAACCTTCGGTAGCCATCGATCCCTCTACTACTCGAATTCCTGGTTGAGGTCGGCACCGCGCCTGCGGAACGGAAAGCCGAACGCGGCGCCGATTCCCAACGCGGCCAACAGGGTCAGCGAACCGATGATCGCGACCCGGCGCGGTCGCGGATCCGGCTCGGGTGCCACGTAGGGCGCCGCGATCGCGTGCCCGACATCGGCGCCCTCGCTCGGTGGCTCGGTGGCCAGCGGCGCGGTGAGCGCGGCCAGCGGATCGATCAGGCCGGCCCCGATGGCGTCGTCGCGCCCGCGGCCCGGCGCGTGCGCGGTGCGAGTGATCCGTTCGATCACCTGCTGCGCGGACAGTTCCGGATAGCGCGACCGGATCAGCGCGGCCAGCCCGGCGACATACGGTGCGGCGAAACTGGTTCCGTCGACCGGCTGCACGCCGTCCATCGTCTGGACTCCGTCGACCAGGCCCGCGCCGCCCGGTTTGCTGTCCAGCGACACGATGTTGCGCCCGATCGCGGCGGCCCCGATCCACGGACCACGCAGCGACAGCGCCGAGGGTTTGCCGTCGGCGTCGACCGAGCCGACCGCGAGCACGTACGGGGCGAACCAGGCCGGCGAGGCGACGGTGGTCACCGAACTCCAGCCCGAACCTTCGTTCTGGTTCTGGCACGGTCCGCCCTGCTCCACATTGCCCGCGGCCGCGACGACCACCACATTGCGGTCGTAGGCGTACTTCACGGCAGCGCCGAGCGCGCCGTCGGCGGTGTTGGAACCGGCCGCGGTGCACGCTACTTCGGAAATGTTGATCACGGTCGCGCCCATGTCGACCGCGCGGACGACGGCGCCGGCGAGGGTGAGCACGCTGCCGTATCCGTCGCTGCGCAACGACCCCTGCGACTTGTCCGCGCCGCGATCCTTGGCTTCGTAGGCGAGGCTGAGCTGGCGGATGGTGAGGATCTCCGCCTCGGGAGCGACCCCGACGAACGCGTCCTCGGGTGCGGGCCGCGCGGCGATGATGCCCGCCACCAGCGTGCCGTGCCCGTCGCAGTCGACAGTGCCGTCGGAATCGCTCACGTAGTCACCGCCCGCCTGCAGCGCGGGTAGCCGCGGATGCCGGTTGACGCCGGTGTCGATCACCGCGACCTTCTGACCGGCGCCGCGGCTGAACTGCCAGGCCGAGGGCAGGTCGAGCACCCGCTGCGCCATCGGTGGCTCACTCGGCGCGCTCCCGCGCAGCACGGGTTCGGCGCACAGTTCGCGCTGTTCGGTCGGCTCGAGCGGGGCCGGCCTGCCGCTGAGCGCGAGCGCCGCGTCGAGCGCGCCCTGGTCGATCCGGGGCGGGGCGATCGCGCCTGCGGGCGCCGGGAAACCCGCCACGGCGCCGAGCACGGTCGCCGCGCAGGTCAGCCGGAGCACCGCGCGCCGCAAGGGTGCGCGGGTCATATGTTGCGAGCGGTCGAGTACACGTCCATGACCCACAGCGCGAGCGGGACCATCGTGATGATCAGCAGATACTCGAAGATTTCGATCATCCGCCTGGTCACCGGGGTCACCTCGAGATGCGGGCCGATCACGCCGAACCCGATCACACTGCCCGCGGTCAGCAACAGCAGTGCGACCGCGACGAATTCCAGCGAATCGTGCCCGAGTCCGAGACCGGTCAGCAGCGCGATCATGATGAGCGCGCCCGCGGTGATCAAGGTGGCCGCCTGCACCAGGTCGGCGTAGGAGCGCCCACGCAGGCAGAGCACGACCGCGGCGACCGCGGCGAGCGCGACGCCACCGGAGTGGAACGGCCCGAGCGGATCGGCCGCACCGACGGCGCCGACCAGCGCGGCGACCGCGCAGGCGATGACCAGCCCGGTCTGGATCTGATTGGCGACACGGGCACGTTCACCGAGACCCGCCGCCGAGGGCAGCGCGATCGCGCCGACGGCGCCGACACCCTCGATCGTCGGCCGCTGTTCGTGGTCGGCGGGGTCGATCGCCCCACCGGCTGTCGGCACCGGCGGAATCGGCAACCGGGCTGTCACCGCGGCCAGCCGCGGCACCGACGACAGCAGGATCACCGCCGCGACCAACACCCCCGCGAACAGCTTGGCCAACCCCGGATGCCACAGCAGGTAGACGGTGCCCGCCACCGCGCCGAACACGCTCAGGGTGATCGCGGCGGCGAACAACCCGGCGCCGATTCCGGTGATCCGGTAGCCCGCGATGGCCGCGACCAGCAGCACGACGCTGCCGAGCAGCACCTGCCCCGCGCCGAGCTGACCGGGCACGATCAGCGCGCCACCGCCGAACAGCAATAGCAGGGCGTCGAGCGAAAGCCAGTTGCCGGTCAGCGAATCCGCGAACTTGCGGGCGGCGATACCGGCGGCCGCCGACGCGGCGATGCCGGTGCCGAGCAGTGCGAACGCCGGAACGAGCGGATCGCTGTCGGCGCGCGAGACCGCGAGCAGCACGAGCGCGGCGACGATCGCGATCGTCGCGATCACCAGTCCGGCCCACCGTGCCGCCGTGCCGGACCAGCCGCGGAACTCGCCTGCGGTGAGCCGGGATACGGCGTCGATCACGTCGTCGAAGAGCGCGGGCGACTCCTTGCGGGTCACCGGGCTCAGTACCAGCAGCTCGCCGTCGTAGACCTCGGCCTCGGTCAGGGTGCGACTCGGCGCGAGGGGGTCCTGCCCGAGCCGGGCCAATGTCCAGTGCTGGGCGCGGACCGGGGCGGAGTCCTCGTCCCCGTCCGGCAGGCGGGGATCACGTGAACGGATCAGGGCCACCAGGTCGCCGATGAATCCGGCGATCGGAACCGTGGCGGGTAGGCCGATGTCGAGCTGCGTATCACCCCCGATCACTGAAACTCGGCATAGTTCGGGCTCATTGCCTAACAACGTCGACACCAGTGATGAACTCTCAGTCGTAGCTGACTACTTCCGTTGCGACCACACGGCAGCGTTACCTAATCTAACGGACAGGGCAAACCGGCGCGATCGAAGTCCCGCCGCCGGATTGAACAGCAGCTGTCCACCAGACGAAGATTTCGGGGTCCGACACCACATGCCAGACATTCGCCAGGCTCAGCGCGCCTTCGACGCGGGCGTCCTCTCGCTCGGTCTGTCCATCGACGGTCAGGAGTCCGCGCGCGACGAAGAGTACGCGAAGCTGGCCTTCCAGCGCGCGACGGAATGGGATTCGTCGATGTGCGACGCGTGGCTCGGCCGCGCCGCCGCAGGCGAAGTGACCAAGGAGGTGCTGTTCAATCTGCATCGCACCAGCCTCGATTCGCTCGGGCGCGAGCAGCGCAGGCTCGGCCTCGCGCCGCGGGCGATGGCGGGCCGGTTCCTCCCCGGCCTCTACATCGACTACCCGCTGGCCGGGCTCACCGAGATCTGGCTCGCGTGGGCGGCCCAGCTGATCGCCGACAAGGACTACGACCAGGCCGAGCAGGTGCTCGACAAGCTGGCCGAGTTGCGCGCCACCCGTGCCGACGATCCGGACAAGCAGATCGACGACCGGATCAGCGCCTACATCCGCGGCATCCTGCACTACAACACCCAGCGCTGGCCCGATGTGATGACCGTGCTCGCCGGCTCGGCGGACTGGAAGGACCCGTACTTGGCCACCGGCGCCAACGTGATGGTCGGTACGGCGTGCGCGCAGCTCGGTCTCTTCGGCGAGGCCATCCGGCGGATGGAACAGGCCGAGGCGGGCCCGATCCCGTCGGCCAAGTTCACCGCGATGTACAACCGGGGCCTGTGCCTGCGGGAATCGGGCAACGAGGCCGAAGCCCAGAAGCTGTTCGAGCAGGTCTATTCGCAGCTGCCCGACTTCGCCGCCAACACCAACGCCATGCGCGATCGCACCTTCCGGATCGTGGTCACCAGCCGCGAGGTGATCGACGCCCGCACCGACAAGTGGGATCCCACCTCGGCCCTCTCGCTGGCCGCGATGAACGAAGCCGCTGCCGAGGACCGCGCGAAAACCGTACTCGCCGAGGCGCGTGCGCAGTTGGACAAGCAGGTCGGTTTGGCGTCGGTGAAGAACCAGGTCGCCAAGCTGCAGTCGTCCGCGCAGCTCGCCAAGATCCGCGCGGGCAAGGGTCTGTCGAGCCAGTCCCGTGGCCAGCATCTGGCCTTCACCGGTCCGCCCGGCACCGGCAAGACCACCATCGCGCGTGTGGTCGCCAAGATCTACTGCGGTGTCGGACTGCTGAAGACCGACAAGGTGGTCGAGGCCAAGCGCGTCGACTTCGTGAGCCAGAACCTCGGTGGCACGGCCATCAAGTCCGAGAAGCTGATCGACAGCGCCATGGACGGCGTGCTGTTCATCGACGAGGCGTACACGCTGATCCAGACCGGTCTTTCCGGCGGTGACGCGTTCGGACGCGAGGCCGTGGACACGCTGCTGGCGCGCATGGAGAACGACCGCGATCGGCTCGTGGTGATCATCGCGGGCTACGACGGCGAGATCGACCGGCTACTGGCCGCCAACGACGGTCTGGCGTCGCGATTCGCCAAGCGCCTCCAATTCCCCTCGTACACAGCCGAAGAACTGGGCCAGATCGGTGAAATCGTCGCGAGCGGACGCGATTCACAGCTGGCGCCGGAAGCACTGGAAACCCTGATCGAGACCTGCCGGTTCCTCTACGACCTGGAGAGCACCGACCAGAGCGGGCAGCCGCGCCGCGGTGTCGACCTGGCGGGCAACGGCCGCTTCATCCGCAACGTGATCGAGGCGGCCGAGGAGGAACGCGAGTTCCGGCTGGCCAACACCGACGGCCTCGACCTGGCCGAGGTCGACGACGACGTGCTCATGCGGATCGAGGAGACCGACATGCGCACCGCGTTGAAGGGGATCGTCGCCACGCTCAATGTGGGTCAGGTGCCGAATCTGAGCTGAGCCCGAATACGGCGGGGGGGGGGGGGGGCCG
>NZ_JBCGFB010000027.1:37207-64892 GCF_038752175.1 Nocardia sp. No.11
CAATGTGGGTCAGGTGCCGAATCTGAGCTGAGCCCGAATACGGCGGGGGGCCCGGTGCACTGCGCACCGGGCCCCCGCCGTGTTCGCTACTTGCTCGCGGAAGGCAAGGAATCGTAGCTGGTCAGAGCGTCTTTCGCGGATAGCGTCGGGCCGGGGACCAGCTGACCGATGATCGACCACGGCGCGAGTCGCGGCTTGTCGCCGAGCCCGAGCACCGCGGCGGTGGCCGCGTCGGGAATGCCGTAGCGAATTCCGTTGTCGGCCACGTAGAACAGCGATTCCCGGCGCAGGCTCCCTGGCTCTGTCCCGGTGACCTGCACGAATTCGCCGGTGCTCGGCGGCAGGTAGACCGCGTCCATCCGGTCGCCCGAGCCGTCGGCGGTCGCGAGGGTCACGGGCTTGGCCGAAGCGGCCAGCGGCAGCTTCGTTCCGGCGAGCAGAGTCACCGTGGCGCGTTCGGCCGGACCGTCCACCGAGGTGCCCTGCGCGGTCGCGACGCCCGGGTTCTTGGCCCAGTGCACGCAAGCGACCGGAGCGTCCTCGGCCGCCAGGATGCGCGGCTTGCGCTCGGGGAAACCGTCGACCGGCAGGGTGTGCAGCACCGGCATCCGGTCGAGCACGTCCGGTGCCAGCTCGGCGATCTCCCGCATGTCCCGCGAATCGGCGTTGCGCAGCAGGTCCGCGGTGAATTCCGAGACCCGCTGTACCCCGTCCGCCAGCACCACGTACATCGTTTCCTGACCGGCGGCCTGCACCCCGGTCACCGAGATGATGCCGCCGATCGGCACATTCGACAGTTTGCCCGGGCCCGGCTCGCCCGCGCGCTCGATGGTCGGCACAGCCAGCGGGGGCGCCTGGGTGGTCGCGCCGAGGACCGCGCTGCCGATCGGGCGGACCTGCTTGCCGGTGAGCCCGAGGGTGCGCGCGATCACCGAGTTGTTCGGGTCGAGTTCGGCCCTGGTGCCCTGGTACACCAGGTAGGTCTTGTCGTCGCGGCGCATCAGCAGCGCGTCGTCGGCGCCGGCGGCGCCGATCCGGTCACCGGTTTCCGGCTTGCCGACGATGGCGGTGGTGAGCCCGCCGGTGGCACCGGACGCGCTCCCGGATGCCGAGAGCTGAGTGGTCTCGCACAACGTCCAGTTCGAGCTGTCGCCCTGCTTGGATCCCGGCATGGCGGCCGGGGCACCCGGGATGCCGAGCAGCGGACCGCGTGGCATCGAACCGAGCTTGTCGTCCTTCACCGACTTCGGCGTCTGGGCGTCGCCGGCGATCAGCCGGGCCGAGGCGAGATTGAGCACCGGATGGAGCGTCTTCTCGCCCTCCTTGGCCTCGACGACCACATACATGGCGCCGCTCTGCTTACCGCTGACGATCAGCGCGTCACCGATCGCGCCCTGCGGTTTGAGAAAGCCGAGAATGGCCGCGCCTGCCACGATGATCAGTCCGAGAACCGCGCCGACCATCATCGACCGGCTCTGCGACCGCATCGGATCGTGCAGCATGCGCACGTCGCGGCGGACCAGCGCGTGGTCGAGCCTGCGCAGCAGGAAACGATAACCGTTGACCTGGGCCTTGGTTGTCAGCTGTGCCGGCACAGGGACTCCATTGCTGCGTTGATCACCATCTCGTCGGACACGGTACCGTAAATCCGGAATTGTCCTTCACCATGATTCGACGGATGCCAAGCAGGGACAACGATTTTGAACAACAGTATGAACGCCGGGCAAACCGCCGGCGACAATGCCTACGACACACTGCGTGACCCGGAATTCTGGCTGTTCCGGATGTATCCGCTGCGCGCGTGTGTATCGGTCGCGGTGCTGGCGGCGATCGTGGCCTGGGTGGTCCTCGCGACGTCGAATTCGGGCTACGGGGCGATCGGTGGAGCGGTGGCCGTGCTGCTGATCGGGCTCGTCCCGATCCGCCGGCGCACGCTCGCGGTGCGGTTCGGCGGCTGGCTCGCGCGCCGTGCGCGCGGCCGCACCGACACCCTGGACCGGGCACCCGCGTTCGATGTGCCGCTGCCCGAGGGCGGCGGCTGTGGCGTGCGCTGGGACGGCGATCTGCTGCTGACCATGCTCCGGATCGATCCGCCGCCGGACTCGCTCACCCTGCTCCAGCGCGGCACCCTCAGCGCCGACCAGCTGCTGCCGCTGACCGAGGTCGCGCGCTGCCTGGACCAATTCGACGTGGAGCTGGTGAGCATCGACGTGATCGCCACCGGCGCGCGCACCGCGGGCACCGGCGCGGCCGCGCACCTGTACGACCGGATCCTCGGCCCGCTGCCCGCCATCGCGCACCGCACCTGCTGGCTCGTGCTGCGGCTGGACCCGGTGGCCAACGCGGCGGCGGTCGACAAGCGTGGCGGGGGCGCGACCGGTGCGCTGCGCACCATGATCATCGCGACTCGCCGGGTCGCCAATCGTCTCGCCACCCACGGCATCGACGCCGCGGTCCTCACCGCCACCGAGATGAACAGCGCGGTACGCGAGCTGACCCACGGTTTCGACCCGCTGCACCTGACCGAGTCGGCGCACGGCCTCGAATCCGAATTCGGCAGGCACCTGACCCACTACCAGCTCACCGCGCCGATGATCGGCACCAACGGGCTGGCCGAGATCTGGTCGCTGCCCTCGCTGTCGACCACGGTGACGCTGCGTCTGCATCCCGGCGCCCGGCGCATCGGACGCGCGTACGACAAGGCCGGGACCGTCGTCCTCAACGCCGTGGTCCGGTTCGATTCGGTGGCCCCCTACGAGCAGGCGCCGGTCGCCGGACTGCGCGAGCTGCCGGGCAGTCAGCGCCGAATCCTGCTGGACACGTTGCCCATCGGCGCGGCCGAGGACTTCGGTGGTCGCGACGGCTACCGCGGCACCCTTGCCGCGCTCACCGACATCTCCGTGCCGACCACCGGCTGTGGCCAGTTGATCGGTGCCGACGAACGCGGTCAGGGCATCGCGGTCCCGTTGATCGGCGCGGGTACCCGCCACGTCGACGTGATCGGAAACCTGGACCTGGCCCAGCAAGTCATCCTGCGTGCCACCGCGCTCGGCGCCCATGCCGTCGTGCACACCGCTCGGCCGCAGGCGTGGCAGTCGATGGTCGCCAACCTCGCGACCCCACAGCTGCTCTCGATCGCCCCGCGCGCGGCGGGCGCGACGCCGCAGACCCCGCCCGGGCCGCCGCCGGTTCCCGCGGCTCCCTACCCGACCACCACGGTGCTGGTCTTCGACGGCATCGCCCCGACCAGCCACCTCGGTGGCGCCACCATCGTCGAGATCCGCACCACCGAGCGGGATCCGGAGGCGATCGCCCCCGACGTCACCCTCGTCCAGGATCCGTACGCCCCGAACCGGATCACGGTGCGGACGAGTACCGGCAGCGCGACGGTGTCGATGGTGACGACCCCCGACGAGATGCACTACATCGGCGAATCACTCGCGGCGAGATGAGTTCGGACTGATCGACGACCTGAGCCCGAACTCAGCGCCGACAGCGCCGACCAACCCCGCACGGGCCGACCTCGAGGAGGCCCGCCCGCGCAGCGGGCGTAGCGGCCCGGCCCGACGAAAACGGGGCGAGACCATGTGCCGCAGGCACGAGTCTCGCCCCGTTTTCGTTGGGCCCCAAGGGGGCCGCGCTCGAGCGCGCCAGCGCTCCAAGAACTCAGAAGTCGGCGAAACCGTCGCCGACCTTGCCGTCGGCCTCGAGCGCGCGGTTGAGCGCGGACTCGACCTGGGCGGCGAGCTTGTCGAGCTTGTCGAGGGTGTCGGTCAGCTCGGTGGTGACGTTCTTGTGCGCGGTGTCGAAGTTCGAGATCGCGTTGTCACCCTGGAGGTTCGCCCGGAAGTCCGTCGCGGCGCCCTCGAGTTCGTCGATCTCGCCCTTCATCTTCCCGCCGTAGGTCTGCAGGTCGCTGAACAGCTCGTTCATCGCCGCGGGATCGTAAAGAATGGTCATGAGCTCAGTTCCTGTTCGTTTCTGATTCGCGGTCAGAGGTTGGTGTAGCTGCCGCCACCGCTGGTGGAACCACCGCCGGACAGGCCTGCGCCGTCCATGTTCACGAGGGTGGACTTACCGGTGTTGACGGCCTCGGTGAGCCGGTCGAACTTCTTGTTCAGAGCATCGGCCTCGTCGTGCCAGGCCTGGGCGACCTTCACGAACTCGTCGGAGGCGTCACCCTTCCAGCCGCGGAGCACGGCCTGGGCCGCGTCGTCGATCTGACCGACCGACGTACGCAGGTTGTTGATCGTGCCTTCGAGCTTGGAGACGACGCCGTCTACGCCGCCGGCTTCTACACCTACTGGTCCCTGAGGGGGCATGTGCCGAACCTTTCCTACTTGATGGTTGAAACGAGAGATGGCTTAGTCGGGCCGCCACCCCCCACCGGGAAGCCCCTCGAGGAGCGCACCGACGGCCTGGGTGAGGCGATGGTCGGTGCCCGGCGTTATGGTCGACCACACCTGCCCGTCGGGCGCCGTCATCGGCGCGACGACGATCCGGCCGCGCGCGGTGTCGTACACCGCGACCGCGCCAGGGGCTCGGGTGGTCAGCCCGTCATGGTGGACGGCGGCGACGATCTCGGTGTAGCCATGGCAGGTGCCGAAGGCCGCGCCGAGGACGGTCGCCTGGTGCGCGTCGATGCCGAGCGCGTACATCGCGTCCACGTACTGGGAAGTTGTCTCCGCGGCATCCAAGCGCGCCGCCAGATCATCGGCCGCGACGCTCACGCCTGCCACCTCCGCCGGCGGGCACTGCGGTAGCGCGGCGAGCAGGAGGCGGGTCAGTTCGCGGTCGGAACCGTCGATCGCACAGGTGCCGATCTCGAAACCGGCGCCGACCCGGATCGCGCTGGCGTGGCTCGCGCCACGGCGGGCCACGCAGATTCGGCGCCGGTCGCCGTCGCCGTAGCTGCGGGCCACGAGTTCGGCATCGGGCTGGGCGAGGGTGTGCAGCGCGTCCGCCAGGTCGGGCTCGACGTCACCGTAGCCGTCGAAGACACCGGTAGCCGTGAGCTCGGCGACCGCGGCGTCCCTGGCGGCGCGCCACGCGTCGAAGCTGTCCTGCTGCGGACCGACCGCCAGGACGAGAGGCAGGGTCTGGACACCGAGCCGATCGGCGACGGCCAGCAACGAATCATTGGTGAGGGTGGTCATGGCCGTCCCTCCGTGGTCGCCGTGGACGCGCTCCCGGTCGGGGGCGCGGGGCGTTCGGCGACGCCGAGCACAGCGGGGGCAGCCTGGATTTCGCCTTCGGCGACCAGCTGGTCCGATTCCTCGTACGCGAGGCCGGCGCGCGGGAAGCGGGACGCCGAGTCCTGTCCACCCGCGCCCGCGCCCATCGCGCCGGGCACGACCGGCGCGGCCTGTCCGGTCGGAGTGGCGACCGGCGTCGGCTGGGGGGTGGTGGTAGCCGCCGCGGCGGACTGCACGAAAACTGGTGCGCGATACGCGGTTTGCACCGGAGCGGGCATCGGCGGCAAGGCACCGAGGCCGAGTGCGCCGAGCCCCGGCACCGCCGCGGCGCCCGGCGCCCCGGGAGTTCCCGCCTTCGCCGACTGTTCGCCCGCCAGTGCGGATTCCGGTGCGATCGGCGGCGGCGGCGCGTGCAACCAGGGCGTCGCCAGCGGTTCGCTGGCCGCCTCGTAGCTGCGCATCACCCGGGAGGCGACGGCTTTCGCCACGTCCGCCTCGGTGTCGGTCTGGGCCGCGATGGCCTTGATCGGCGCGCCCAGCGCGGTGCCGACCTGTTCCAGCGCCTGCTGCATCGCGGTGATGGCCGCGATGTCGGCGGTGTTCGGCATCGCCAGCGCGGCCACCTCGTAGGCGAGGACCTGAGCTTGCAGCCGTGCGGCATTGGCGGTCGCGGCGGCCGCGGTGTCGATCAGCCACTCCCGCAGAGTCGAGATCCGTTCCCACACCTGCTCGCTGCTCCCCGACTTCCAGGAGCCACGCAGGGTCTGCAGCACCTGCTCGTAGTCGAGCACGGCCGCGCCGAAGGCCGCGGCCAGCCGCGTCCAGGCGGCGGCCGCGTCGGCCATCGGCATCGGTCCGGCACCGGTGGTGAGGTCGGTGGCGAGCTTGTGCGGCTCACGCGCCTCCCACACCACTCCGGTGAAGCCGGGCTGCGGTGGTTCGATCATCGGTGATGGATGCCTTTACGCCGCAGGCCCGTTGAAGCCGGTGGTGTTGTCGGTTTCCATCTGATCGAACTCGGAGACCTGGGCCCGCAGGGTGGCGGCGAGCTTGTTCATCTCGTGCGCGCCGGCCTCGGCACCGGTCAGGTAGTCGTCGGCGACACCGCTGGCGGTGGTCGCGGCGCGCGTGGACACCTCGTCCGCGCCCGCGGGCACCACCCGCAGGGTCGGGGCGACCGCGGACAGCTCGGTGGTGAGCCGGTCGGCGATGCCGTCCAGTGCTGCCGCGGCTTTGCTCGCCGCGGCCGAATCGAATTCGAAGGTGTTACTCATCTGCCACTCCTGTCGTGGTCGTGCCGCGTCACAGTGAGAGTTCTTTGTCCGGCGGCGCTTCGGTGGTCACCGGTTCGGCGGCACCGACCACCGGGGTCGCCACCCCCGCGATCTGGCCGACGACTTCGTCGCCGTGATTGCCGGTCACCAGCTGCGAGTGCACGGCCTCGTTGCCGCCACCATCGATCGCGCGTGCCATCGGCATGCCCGCGCCCGCGCCGGCGCCCATCGGCATATAGCCCGGTGCCGAGCCGCTCGCCGATGCGGTGGTCGTGCTCGCGCCACCGGAGCCCGCGCCCGTGCCGCCGATCGCACCGGTGGCGCCCACAGTGGACAGCCCGCCACCGCGACCGCCCTGCCAGGGACTCAACGGCGACGATGCCGCCGCCGCGCCTCCGACCGCGCCGATGCCACCGATCGCGCCGCCTCCGCCGCCGGCGCCGGACAGGCCCTCGGCCGTCTCGGTGTCGGCATCGGCGATCTCGGCGCCGGTAATCGCCGCGTCTTCGGTCGTGCCGGTGGTGCTCGTCGACAGCGAACTCACCTGCTCGGCCAGCGAACCCAGCGACGACACCGCGGTGCTCGCCGTGCTGATCAACGGGCTGATCAGGCTCATCAGCTGGCTCAGCGACTCGCTGCTCGCGTCGACACCGGACGGCGCGTTGGTCACCGGGACCTTCTCGCCCGCCTGCGCCATCTCGCCGCTCCGCGCCACCATCTCGGCCTTGGTCTCGGCCGTGATGGCCAGACCCTCGGCCATGGCCTCCATGGTGGCCGCGATCAGCACCGCCTGCCCGCCCGGCGTCGCCGCGTAGAGCGGGGCGAGGGCCACAGTGGCCGAATAGCGTGCGATCACCGCGGCCAGCTTGGCACCACCCACGGCGACGTTGCCCGCCGCGTGGGTGAGCACCGCCTTCTCCTGCACGCTCTGCGTCGCGAGGTTGGCACCGTCGGACTGCGCCGCGGTCGCCTTGTTCGTCGCCTCGGTCGCCGCGGCGCTCTGCCACAGCTGCATCACCGTCTGCAACGCGGTCGACCCCAGTGACATCGCTGTCTCGAGCACCGAGGTGATATTCGACAGCGCGTCGGTGGGATTCGACGACGTGCCGGACGTGGAGTTCGTGCCGCCGAGCGCGCCGGTGCCGAAAGCGGAGGCCAGATCGGTGAGCGGCCGCATCAGCGCGGACAGGTCGATCGTCGGCAGCGCGGGCATTTCCGGCAGCTGGATGAACTCCGGCAACTGCGGCAACTGCGGCAGACCCATCGAGCTGAGCACCTGGCTCACCGGCTGGTCCAGCATCGGGGCCAGGGAACTACCGCGCAGCAGCTCGAGCACGGTCGGGTCGACCGATGCCGCCGCACCGGCCGTGCTTCCCCCTGGATAGGTCATGGCTACTGATCGACCGCTGCGATGCCCAGCTTGGCCGCACCGTCGGCGCCCTCATACGTCGCAGCAGCCTGCGCGGCGGTCAGCGCGGTACCCGCGTGCACCGCGGCGAGCTGCGCCACCGAGGTCAGATGGTTGGCCTGCGCGTAGGCGAAGGACAGCAGGAATTCCTGGCCGATCAGGCCGAACACGGGCACCGCGGCGGCCATCGTGGCGGCCTGGTCGACCGCGCCCGCCTGGGCGACCCCCGCCGCCATGGTGGCCGAGGCACCCGCGTACGCACGAACTGCATCGGGAACTACCGCAACGTGATTCATGGCTATCGTCCAATCTCGAAACAGCCCATGGTGTTTCGTTACCTTATCTACCCGTCGGAAACCCGCGCCACACAAATCGGCGGTTAAAGCCAGTTGAATCTCACATGCCCGTTTGGTTGTACGCGGTCACCAGCTCGGCGCGCTCACCGAACGCACGGTGTGCGGCGGCCTGCGCGGTCCGCACCAGCACCTGCTCGAAATCGGCCGGCGACAATCGGCCGACCGCCGCGGAGAGTTCCAGCCCGACCAGCGCGCCGCTGCCGTCGACGGTCACCGTCACCGCCCCGTCGGGCGAGGTTTCCTGCGCCCTGATGCCATTGGTCGCCTCGGTCAGGTCCTGCAGCCGATAGAGCTGGCCCTGCACCTTCGCGATCAGCTCATCCATGGTTTCGACCATCGCCGTGTCCTCCCCTCTCGCTCGCTAGACCGACCGTAGCCAGCTGTCCGGCTCGGTGTCGTACTCCTGTTCCTCGACGATCTCCGCCGCCGCGACCTCGGCCTCGGTCGGCAATCCCGTCGCGGCCAGCAGCACCGGATCGAACCCGGCCTCCGCCAGCTGATTACGCCGTGCCAGTCCGGCCCGCTTGGCCGACTTCTGGCACAACCGCAGGATCTCGGCCGCCAGGTCGGCGGGATCGCGGCGCAGCTGATCCGCGTCGACGGTGATTCCCACCGGCAGCCCCTGCTCGGTGGTCCGTACCGTGATCGCCCCCGTCAGCGACGACGCGCTGAACTCGGTCGGAAACTCGTCCATCGATGCCCCTCCCATCCGCACTAGGCCCGATCATCCCTGATGGCTCTGACAACTTCGGCGATCTGGCTGTTGATCAGCGATACCACCCGTCGGCGATCGGCACCGACGGCCACCGGCGGCGTGCCGGGGACGATCACATAGCGACCGTCGTCGGTCAGGTCGCGCCAGCCCAGTCGCAATCGGAGTATCCCGCGCGGACCGAATCGCGACCAGCCCTGCTCGATGTCGATGAAGCCGTCACGATCCAGCGGCGCCTGCTGAAAGGTCTGTGTCTGCACCGCGGAGTCGTCGTCGTAGTGCTGCACCAGCGAGCGACCATAGGTGCGGTCGAATTGATCATCGCCCGGTTCGTCGAGGCGGATGTCGCGGCCACGGCCCGCCTCTGCCTCGGGCAGGTGATCGGCGATCACCTCGCCCAGCGACAGGGCGCTGTGCCGCGTGACGACGAATCCCTCGGCGTGGTAGAGGGTTTCGCCGGGTCGCTGCCGTACCAGGTAGCCCAGTTCGCCCTTGCGCACCGCGAGCATGCGCACCGAATAGGCGGGATCGATCAGCTTCTCGCCACCGCCGTAGCCACGCACCGCGATCCGGATGTCGGGGTGCGTGAGCACATCGATGATCTCGTCGAGCTCGTGTCCCCACCGCCGCCTGATTCGCGCCCACGCGTCCTTGCGCACGAATTCGGCCTCGTCCGCGTCGCCCGGTGCGCTGGTGTGGATGAACGGGTCGGGCATGTACTCCTCTTCGATGCCCGTCCACAGCGCGTCGAACTCGTCACCGGTGAATTCCCAGGTGGGCGTCACTGTTCCACCACCGGCCTCGCCACGATCGGCGCGTCACCGATGGCCTCGTCCAAGTGGTCGGTCGAGTCGAGGTAGTCGGCCCGCTTGTGTTCCTTCTGCTGGCCTTGGCCGCCCGCGCCGGCGCCACCCATCGGCGCCATGGGCATGCCGCCCATCGGCGAACCGGCGGCCGAGGACGCCACGCCCGCGCGGAAGCCCTCGGCCCCCGTGACGGCCGAGGCGCGTGGGAACAGCTTGGACGCGCTGTCCAAGCTCGGCGACAGCGGTGCGGCTCCCGCGCCACCGCCGCCGGCGCCCGAACCACCGCCGCCGCCCCCGCCTTTGCTCGCGGCGCTGAGCGCCTTCTTGGCCTGATCCTGTAGCGAACTGAGCGCCGCGGAGCCCGGAATCCCCGCCAGGGAACTCTGTTCGGCGGCCGAGGACGCCTGTTCCAGCGCGGATTGCGCGGCCGAGCTCGCTTGCTCGAGACCGGACTGCAGCGCCGAGGTCAGCTGATCGGCACCGGACGAACCACTCGATCCGCTGCCACCGTTCTGGCCGCCGGACCCGTTCTGACTCCCCGTGCTGTCCTTGCCACCGGTGTCGCTGCCCGACTTCTGTCCCTGCAACTCGGCGAGCGCCCGATCGAAGGCCGCCAGGGATTCCCCGGATTTCGAGCTGGAACCCGAGCCGGAGCCCGAACCCGAGCCGGACCCGCTTCCACTTCCACTTCCACTGCCACTGCCGTTGCCGTTCCCATTGCCGTTCCCGGTCCCGTCGCCCGTGGTCGGCGCGGTCGGCTCGGGCAGCGTGGGGATATGGCTGGTCGTGCTGTTGAGCCCGGGGACATAGGTGTTCCACATGACCTGACGGCCGTTCTTGGCGCAGGTCTCCTTGTCCGCCTGGGCCTGGGTACCGTTGGGGTCGGAGTAGCAGCGGGGCAGCATGAGCGCCGTCGCCAGCCCCTTGGAGGTGGCGTTGATCCAGCCGACGGTGTAGTCGAGCGCCGCGGCCACCTGTTTGGTCTGCTCGACCAACAAGCCGTTGGCCTCGTGATAGGCCGACATCGCCGCCATGGCGCGGGTGGCGCCGCCCGGGCTGGTCCAGCTCTTCTTGCTCGCTTCGACTTTGGCGTTCAGATCGTCGAAACCTGTTTTGAGCAGATCCGCCAGATCACCCCAGAACAACGCGGTGTGGGCCAGACTGCCGGGCACCGTCGACAGCGACGACATGATCGCCTGCAGTTCGTTGTAGTTGTAGTTGGGGGTCTCGGCCTTCATGCCCGCCGGATCGAACGTCTTGCCGTCGGCCAGGATCTTCGGCAGGTTCACCGCCGTCGCGACCGCCGGATATTGGACGACGGTGGGCGGCAGCACCAATTTCGTACTGGCGCTGCGGCCCTGTTCGATCTTGGTGCGCAGCGATTCCAGATCGACTTTGCTTCCGTCCTCGGCGCCCTTGTAATGCCGGGCCGCGTCGAGGAAGGTGTTGGCGACATTGTCGAGAACGGTCTCGTGTTTGCCGAGCACGGTCTTCAGCTGACCGGCCTTGCCCTCGAACTGCTTCGACAGTTGCTTACCCGACTCCAGCGAGGAGAAATCGGGCAGGTTCGCGACACCGTCCGCGGCGGATTTGACGGAATTGACCCAGTACCGCGCGTTGTTGGCGGCTTCGACCAGGTTCGGCAGCGCCGACGGCTCGAGCATCAGCGATCCGTCCGAGGCTGCCGAACGCAGCCCCGCCCACTGATCCTGCGCCGATGGTCCCGTCATGAAGTCGACCCTCCCTGTCCGTACCGGTGCCGCCTCGCGCCCCGCCTGGCACCGCTACCACGACACCGCCGATTCGCACGGCTTGCTAACGATTCTACGGTCCGACAGATGAATTCCGCATGTACAGCGCCGATCCCGCTGGTGGCGATGGCTCGACCATCCGCCGCCGTCGATCTCACCAGCTCGCGTCGGTGGCGGTCCGCGAGCGATCCCGCGCGCCGTCCGGCTCGTCAGCTGAGAGCCGTTCCCGCTCAGGCGAGTTGGGCGGTTCCAGCGACGCCTCCACGGGCTGCGGGATGGCGAATCCATCCATGTCGTCGACCAATTCGGTGATCTTCGGGAGCCGAGCGCGTTCCCGCTGAATCGGCGCCATCATCTCCTGGGTCTTGCGCGCGACCTCGGTCGCGGCCTGCTGGGCGGCCTCGGTGACGGCCTTGGCGATCTCGGTGTAGGTGAGATCGTCGATGTCGGGGGTGAACTTCGTTTCGATCACCTTGTAGTCGGCGTTGACCGTGACGGTCACCCGCTTGCGCACGGTGGCGCTGGCGATGATCTTCGCGCGGTCCTGCTGCACCTGCGCGATCGCCTGCATCTGCTTCTGCACCGTCTCGAGGATGTCCGCCATCTGCGCCTTGGCGTGTTCGTTGGTCATACTCGATTCCCTCCGACTTCCGAGCCGTCCCGAGCGGCTCTTCGGTGAGCGAGCACACCACACCCACCACGCCCGCGCAACAGCACCAGCGCTCAGCTCACCGCGCCAGGCCCACGGAATGCGTGCCGAGCAAACCGGCGAGATTCAGCTCGAACCAGGCGGCGTCGACGTGATAGGCGTCGGCGGGAAAAACCCGTGTGAAGGACTCCCTGGCCACGGCCGCCCGCTCGGCGGACTCGACCAGACCGAGCACGGCATCCTTCTGCGCCTGCGACGCCTTCTCGCCGAGCAGTCCGGTCAGCACCTCGACAACGGTTCTGGTATCCCACATCCCCGGCACCGCGGCGGCGAGCGCGTCGGCCCCCGCGGAGGCACCCCGGTACCAGCGGCCCCCCTCCCACCAGTAGCAGAAGGTGAGCAGGCCGTTCTCGGCCCGCCGGTTGATCACCGGCGCCGCGACCCAGTCGGGGGCACCCAGGTAGAAGTCCGGCATCGGCAGGTCTTTGTTGTAGACGGCGTCGAGTTCCGGTGCGTTCCACACCCCGCCGGAGAGCACGGCGCGGTCGCCGGGCAGCAGGCACAGGGTGGAACCGCTGAACTTGGAACCCTCGAAGACATGGAACGCCGGTGTCACCCGCGGCCCCCACTTGGAGCCGACCGCGACGAAAGCCGCGGCGATCAGCGCCCATCGGCGTGCCATCGGCTCGAGCGCGGGGAACTCCACGTCCGGCGCCGAGCCTGCCGCGCCCCGGCCCGCCGCGATATCCGCGCGCGCCTGCTCGGCCGCGGCCACCGGGCCGCGCACCTGCCGATTGCCATGGTGGATGTAGGCGGCCAGCCAGATCGGCAGGCGATCGCGCGGATAGATCTCGATGTCGGTGCGGTACACCGTCGGCGGGAACAGCTGATCGTCCGGGAACGGCTCGTCGCCGTAGTCGTAGTCGACCTCCATCCGGCCGGCGTTGGTGAGGGTGAGCAGGTAGCGCCACCACGGACCGTCGCCCATCGAGGCGGAGATGTGCCGGTGCTCGCGCAACGACTCCAGCAGTTCCGGACTCGGGAAGACCCGGGCGAAGCGCCCCTGCTCGTCGTGGAAGACGATCATCGACACCTCGGCCGCCGCCGTCATCGCGAACGACGCCTCGACCGTGGTCCAGCCCGGCGGTCCCAGCGCCGCCACGGTTTTCGCGATCCGATGACTCAGTGCGGCGGCGCGCTCCGGAATCCCGCCGTCGTCGGTCACCACCGTGGTGAGGGTGAATCCGACATCGGGATCACCGGCCAGCTCGTCAGCCACTGCGCACTCCTTCGTCTAGTCCCGGTCTTCGCCGTACCGCGCGATCACCGCACCCGCCTCGTCCCAACGGGTGCGGGTGAGCAGCGCGCCGTCGTCGTCGAAGACGGTCTCTTCCTTGCGGTCTCCGGTGGGGAACCATTCGACCCAGTGGCCCACCTCGTGCCGATCGGCGTATTCGCTGGTGTAGCGGGGGGTGCCGTCGAGGTACCAGCCGCGAGTCGGCCCGTCGCGGTAGCCGTCGGCGTAGGTGGCCAGATCGGTGATGGGGGCGCTCGGCGCCGGGCGGCGGAATTCCTGGCCGGTGAACGGCACGCCGCCGTAGTACATCCGGTTTTCCGTCTCGTCCCAGCGCAATTCGGGGTCGTCGGACGACACCGCGTCGGCGGCGATGCCCTTGCGGGTGCGCTCGTCGGCGAATTCGATGAGCGCGCCCGCCTCGTCCCAGACCGAGTGGGTCTGCAGGACGCCTTCGATGTCGTAGACGTCTTCGAGGCGGCGGGCGCCGCCGGGGTACCACTCCTGCCAGGTGCCGACCGGCCGATTGCGGTAGAACTCGCCGTTGTAGCGCATCGTGCCGTCGGGGTACCAGCCCGACCAGTCGCCGTCGCGCTCGCCCTGGTCGTAGCTCCAGTACTCGCGCCAGGTGCCGTCGGGGCGGGTGTGGGTCACCGCGCCGGTGTACGGCTCACCGCGATAGGACAACCTGCCGGTCGCCGCATCGATCTCCACGTCCGGATCGTTCCATTCGATCGGATCGTCACTCACCTGGGGAAACCTCTCCGATCGGTCAGGCTCTGTCGCTGAACATTGTCATCCGGCTGGCGGGATCGGCAACTACGTTACGGATCAGCAGTCCGAGGTCCAGTTCCGGTGGGAGTGCCCGGTAGATCAGCTCACCCATCGGCCTGCCACCCACCGCGACGGTGAATCGCGTCATCCGCTGCGCCGACCGTTCCCAGCCCACCTGCGCGGCGCCGCTGAGATCGATCGCCTGGGTGCCGACCTGCACCATCAGCCGGTCGGCGAGCCGGTAGAAGATCACCGTCACCCCACCGAGGTCGGCGTACAGGCCGTCCGCGCCGATCTGCCCCGGCGCGGCGGGCCGCAACGCCCCCGACTGCGGATCGAACTCGGCGAGCACACCGCTGGCGTACGGGCGCACGACCAGCCTGACCCGCTCGACCGGAGCCTGGTACTCCGGCCGATACGGCCTGCGCTGACCGCTCTGCCCTGCGCTCGGCGACATCGCCGGCGGCGGATACCCGGGAGCACCACCCGAGGGATAGCCGGAGCCCGGCTGCTGCCCACCGGATTGCCCGTTGCCGCGACCATTTCCCGGTGCGGACGGCTGGTCATTGCCCGGCGGATACAGCTGCCCATTGCCCGGCGGATACGACGGACCGCCACCGGGCGGGTACGGCTGACCACCACTGGGCGGGTATGGCTGACCGCCACTGGGCGGGTATGACGGACCGCCACCGGGCGGATACGGCTGACCGCCACCGGGCGGGTATGACGGACCGCCACCCGGCGGATACGGCTGACCGCCACCCGGCGGATACGACGGACCGCCACCCGGCGGATACGGCTCACCGCTCCCAGGCGGGTACGGCTGAACCGGCCCCGGCGGTTGGGTACCCCACGGCGGCAACGGCGGCATGGTGGGACCACCGACCGGCGGGGTCGGCGGAATCGGGAAGGACGGGACCGTCGGTTCGTGCGGAGCCGGCACCTGCTGCTGCGGCGGCACCGGCGGGCACGGCGGCGCGGGAATCTCCGGCAGGCACGGCGGATCCGCCTGACCCGGTGGACTCGGCGGCACCGGTGGACTCGGCGGCACCGGTGGACGCGGCGGCTCCGGCGAACGCGGCGGCTCCGGTGTCGATGCCAGTGGTGGTACCGGCCAGGCGACTGCGTCGAACCGCGGCACCTCGAGCTCTACCTCGTACTCGTGCGGCGGATGCGGAATGTGCGACCGATAGGCCGACCCCGGCAGCTGCCGCCCCATCCCCGGTCGATCCCCGTCCGGAGTGCGCGGCGGCGCCTGCCCACCCGGATCGAAACCCTTGTCCGGCTCCTGCCCACCGTCCCGATCGGCATCCGGATCATCGGACCTGTTCCGACCGCCACCATCGGCGTCCGGATCACCGCCCACCGGCCGAGGACGCGAACCGTCACCGGGCGCGGAAGGCCCACGGCCTGCGTCCACCGTGGATTCGTCCGCATCACCGACCGCAGGCCGACGAACACCCTGACTCGCCTGATGATCAGCCGGAAGGCCAGGATCACCCGGATCGATCACCGGCCGCGACACCGGCGGCCGGGCCGGATCATTCTCGACCACGAGATCATCCGGATCGGTGGACCGACGGGGCTCGCGCGGGTCGGCGTCGCTCGGCAGCCCGGCATCGGCGTTCTCCGCGGGCGGCCCGCTCTCCGGGCCCGCGGACAGTCCTGGACGCACCGGCGCGCCGTTGACGGCCGGACCAGAGGCGGTGAGGCCGGGCGCAGGCGATCCAGCGGGAGTCGGCCCGGCGGCGTCCTCGGCGGGCGCGGGCAGCCCGGGCCGGTCCGCCCCGCCGAGCTCGGGGTCGGTGACGAACGGTTCGGTGAGCAGCTCCCGCAACCGGGCGATATCGGCTGCGGCCCTGCGGATCTCGTCGCGGATCTGCTCGTGCACCTCGGCGAGCTTGTCCAGGGTCAGTCGCTCGTGCTTGTCGATGCGACCGTCCCGGAACCACTCGTAGACCTTCGCCACCTTCGCGTCGTCGGCGTCGGTGAGGTCGGCGCCGAGCAGGCGGGCGTGGTCGCGGCTCGGGCCGGGGACGGCGTCGCCGGGCACGGGTGGCACTGGCGACCGGTTGCCGAGATCGGCGGCGCCCACCTCCCGCAAGAAGTCCAGGGCGTCGCGCTCGTGCACCGGCGGATCGTCGCCGACGGCACGCGGATCGGTCTCCGGGTTGTAGACCAGGTCGTCGGCGTACGGATCGATCTTCGCCAGCGCCCGCACGTAGTCGGCGAGCGGACCGGTCAGATCGTCCGTCGCACCCCGCGCCGCGCGGTTCGACACTGCCTCGGCCAACGCGGCGGCGTCCAGCGGCAGACCACCGCGCGGCAACCCGAGATGCGGAGCGAGCGCGTCCCGCGCGGCATCGACCGCGGCCGGGTCGAACGCGCGCAGCAGTTTCGCGTACTCGGTGAGGTCCTTGGCGCGCTGGCGGTGCAGTTCCACCCGGGTGCCGGGATCGGCGAGCCGTTGGGCGACCAGTTCCGGTCCGAGATCGCCCGCGTCGACGCCGAACCGCAGTGCCAGCGCGCTGCGCGCGTTGTGCAGCGCGTTGAAGTTGTCGACCGCGTCGACGCTGATCGCGTAGTCGACGGCCGCCTCGAGCTGCCTGGCCCGCACCTGATTGGCCCGGTCCAGCTCGGTGAGCAGATCGGTCAGTCGCTCGCCCGACAGGTTCGAGGGATCGTCGATGCCCAGCCTGCCCGCCACCTCGGCGAGCTCCGCGCGCACCTGGGCCAGCGAACGTGGTTCCCGGACCGGCTGATTCACCTCATCGGCGACGACCGGCAGGTTCGTCTCCGGCGCGGTGTGCCGCGGCGGTGTCTCGATCATCCGCCACGGACCCGACCCGTCCCGCACCATGGTCGCGTCGACGGTGCGGCCGTCGACTTCGCCCCGCAGGTGCCGGACCTCCGGCGCGTCGACCTCCAGGACGCGCACGCGCCCCTGGTCGTCGACCCCGACGATCCTGACCTGGATCTCGACCTCGCCGCGATTGAGCCGATCGAGGAAATCCCCGTCGGCCTCGGCCAAGGCCCGAGCCAGCGCACGTTCGTGTCCGGCGCCGGTATCGACGATCGCGATCGTGCCGTTCTCGGCATCGACGACCAACCGGTCACCGGTATCCCCGGCAGCGAAATCGGCCACCCGCTGGGTGAATTCGCCCAGCACACCGACATTGTCGTCGAGTTGCCCACGCAGCCTGGCGACCTCGGCGTCGAGGTTGCGGACCAGCGCTTCCAGGTCGGCGCCCGCCAGATGGGCCCACGTCGACCGCTCGTCCCGCAGGCCCGCACGGCGCAGCGCGTCGTCGAAGATCTTGCGCGCGTCCTCGGCGTGCACGGTCCCCGAACCACCGTCGTCGCTCAGATCGGGCCAGATGTCGACCCATTCGCCGCCGTTGTTCACCCCGCGCCAGTTCAGCATGTCGAAGCCGAAGCGGTCACCCCTGGCCGCCACGACTTCCTTCAGATAGGCGCCCAGCGGGTCCTTGCTGAAGAAGTTGGCGGGCCGGAACGGGATGTCGGCGTGCTCCTGGTTGAACAACCGCGCGGCGGCCTCCAGCGCCTGGATCACACCGTCGCGACGCAACAACCGGTACTCGGCCTCGGCGAGCGCCTTACGCAGACCTTCCTCGCTGAAATCGGTGATCCGCACGCCGAGTTCGCGGGCGAGCGCATCGAGCACGGTGGCGTCGGCGATGCGCTGGTCGACCGCGTCGACCACGTCCCGCAACCACGGCGGCAGCGGCTCGGCGACCGCGGGCGACTGCTCGGGTTCGCCCGTCGACTGCCGCGGCTCAGCGGTTTCGGTGCGCTCCGGCGCTTCCCGGGCGGCCTGTTCCGCCGGTGTCAGGCTTTCCGGTTCCAGCAGATGCTCGAGCCCGGCATCGCGCAGTTCCTGTTCGATCCGACGGCGCAGCTCCGGATCGGCGTCGGAGATCCACGGCTTGTACTCGGTGCCGTCGAGATTGCGCAACGGCAGGAATTCACCCGCCTGGTTCGCGATGCGCGCGGACAGATGCTTGAGGATCGGCACCAGCTCGCGCTTGCGCCACATCTCGATGCTCTCTTTGAGGATGCGCACCGGATTGAACTTGAGCTGGAGCTGGTCGTATTCGCCGCCAGGCGCGTCCGGGGTCGCGTCCTTCACCGTGGTCAGCGGCAGCCCGGCACTGTGGCCCAGCATCGACAGGGCGGCGCTGTCCTGGGTCGACCCGGACGGGTACTTCGGGTTCTCGCCGTAGAACCCACGGTTGACGATCCTGTCCCACAGCCTGCGCAGCCAGCGCTTCTTGGGTGTCTCGACAGTTGTCTCGGCGGGCCGCACCTGCGGCGTCGGCTCGGGCCGCGCGACGGGTTCGAGGCGCCAGGCGTCCGGTCCGTCCTCGACCCGCCGGACCAGTGTCTGGTCGCCGTCGACATCGACGGACAGCATCCGGTCGTCGAGTGTGGTACGCGCCAGCCGATCCAGATGCGCGAGATCGGCGGCGTCCCGGGTGACGCCGGCGCGCAATCGGGTGATGTCGTCGGCGGCGCGGACGAGACCGGGATCGGCCGCCAGCCCGAGCCGGGCCGCCCAGCGACGCGCGACGGCCTCGCGCGCCGCCCGCTGCTGCGGATCGGTCGCCGTCTCGGCGTGGCGCACCGCCGAGGCGAACGCCTCGACCGCGCCCGCGCGCAGCAGCTGCCGATATCGAGCCCCGTCGAGCGAACCGGGGTCGGTGAGGTCGACCCCGAACCTCGCGGCCAGCCGGTCCAGTGCCTGCTGCGCGGGCTCCATCCGGGGTCCGCCCGGCTGCTGGGTGCCGTCGGCGGGCGGCAGGATCGCGGTGGGATGCAGCGGCTGAGCCTGCGGGTTCGGTTCCGGTTCGGTACCGAGCGACGGCCGGGAGCCCTCGTCGAGCCCGGCCCGGCGCAGGTCGTCGGCGACCTCGGCGCGGACCTCGGGATCGCCCTCGACCCGCCACTGGTCGATACCGTCCTGGAGCTNTCGTCGGCCAGCCCGGCCCGGCGCAGGTCGTCCGCGATCGCGGCGCGGTCGGCGGGATCGCCCTCGACCCGCCACTGGTCGACACCGTCCTGGAGCTCGTCGGTGTCGAGCGGCTCGTAGTCGTCGGGGTAGCGCATGGGACGCCCGAGTTCGGCATCGGGATCCAACGCACTGTCGAGGAATCCACGCGCCCTGGCCATATCGGCGATCTCGGNATATCGAGCCCCGTCGAGCGAACCGGGGTCGGTGAGGTCGACCCCGAACCTCGCGGCCAGCCGGTCCAGTGCCTGCTGCGCGGGCTCCATCCGGGGTCCGCCCGGCTGCTGGGTGCCGTCGGCGGGCGGCAGGATCGCGGTGGGATGCAGCGGCTGAGCCTGCGGGTTCGGTTCCGGTTCGGTACCGAGCGACGGCCGGGAGCCCTCGTCGAGCCCGGCCCGGCGCAGGTCGTCGGCGACCTCGGCGCGGACCTCGGGATCGCCCTCGACCCGCCACTGGTCGATACCGTCCTGGAGCTGATCCAGGTTCAGTGGCGCGTAGTCGTCCGGGTAGCGCATCGGCGCACCGAGCTCGGCATCGGGATCCAAAGCACTGTCGAGGAATCCACGCGCCCTGGCCATATCGGCGATCTCGGCCAACGCCCCGAGCGGATCACGCTGACCGGTCAGCGCCTCACCCAGGCCGAGCGCCTCGGCGAGCCGACGCACCTGCTCGACCCGCTCCGGAGTCAGCGGCGGCGCGTCCGCGTGGGTCGACGGCGGCAGATCACCGAGGTCGCGCAGGAACTGGCGCACATCGTCGATCCGGACGTCGCGCTGCTCGGCACGGCTCGGCGGATCGGCCGGCGCTTCGGCACCCGGCTGATCCAGCCCGGCGGCATCGGGCACCGCGAGTTCCGCGGGTGCGGTCGGGATGCCCCGGTCGAACGGCGACGAATTCTTCGCCGGCTCCTCGGGTTCCGGGCTCGGCGCGGTCGGCGGATGCGCGGGCGGCTTCGACGGCGGGCCGCNAAGCCGACGCACCTGCTCGACCCGCTCCGCAGTCAGCGGCGGCGCGTCCGCGTGCGCCGACGGCGGCAGATCGCTCAGCTCCTGCAGGAACTGATGCACATCGTCGAGGAAGTCGCTGCGCTGCTGGACGCGGTTCGCCTGGTCGCCGGGAGCGGCCGGGTCGGCGTCGGCCCGGACGGGCGCGGACTCACCGGGCACGGCCAGTTCGGCCGGCGGTTTCGGGACGCCGAAGTCGAATCGCGACGAACTCCTCGACGGCTCTGGGGTTTCCGGTGCCATCGGCGGACGCGACGGCTCCTCGGGTTCCGGGCTCGGGGCCGTCGGCGGACGCGACGGCGGTTTGGACGGCGGACCGCCGGGCGCGGTCGGCGGTGCGGGCGGATCGCCGTCACCGTCGTCGTCACGCGAGCCGGTGTCGTCGTCGGAAGTCCCCCGGCGCGCGCCGTCGTCGCCGACCGATCCGTTCCCGACCGGCTCCGGTGCACCCTGCCGCTCCACCGCGGCCGCGAACCTGGCCGCCATTTCCGCACGGGCGGCGTCGAATTCCTGCTGCGCCCGCAGATACGACTCCAGCGCCTGCCGATCGGCCAGGACTTCGGCGTCGAGGTCCTCCGGCCGGACCTGCGCCGCCTCGGCGAGTTCGGCACGCAACGCGTCGAACTTCTGCTGGGCCGCGAGGTAGGACTCCAGCGCCGCCAGATCGGCGGCACGCACCGCGAAGTCGGGGTCGGTGTCGTCGCCACGCCGCGCGGCGACCCGGGCGTCCTGCGCCGCCAGTTCCTCGAACCGGGCCGCGATCTCGGCCTGCGCGGCATCGAACTCCCGCTGGGCGCGCAAATACGACTGCAGCGCGGCCAGGTCGGCGTCGACGGCGTCGAGCTCGCGCAGCGAGTCGTCCAGCGCGGCGTCGGCCTGGTCGGCCCGACGCTGATCGGCCTGGTCGGCGAGCCGGTTCTGACGCTCGACGGCCTCGTCGATGCGTGCCAGCGGGTCGACGGGTCGGCCGGGCCCGACCAGATCGTCCAGCGAGGCGATCGGTTCGGCCAGTTCGTCGGCGACCTCGTCGAGCTTGCGCAGGGTCTGGTCGAGCTTCGCGTCGGCCCGGTCGTCGAGGTCGGTGCCGCGCTCCGGCGGCAATCCGGCCTCGGGATCGGTGCTCGAATCCGGTTGCCGCCCAGGCGGCTGCGAACCATCGGCGGGCGGTTGGCCGGTGGGCAGCTCACGCGGCCGACCCGGCAGCGCGTCGGGGTCGGCGCCGCCGTGCGGCCTGGCCGAGGTGGAATCGGCGGCCGGCAGATCGGCGACCGGCCGGTAGAACTCGTCGGTCAGGGCCTTCAGCCGCTCGAGCTGCTCGGTCCGGAGGCGGATCTCCTCGCGGATAGCGGCGATCTCGGCAGCCAGCTTCTCCGGGCTGAGACCCTCGTGCTTCTCGATCTTGCCGTCGCGATAGGCCTCGTAGATCTCGACGAACTTCGCGTCGTCGGCAGTGGACACATCCACGCCGACCAATCGGGCCCAATCCCGATTCGGCTGCGGGCGTGGATCGTTCGGGCCGACCGGCTCGTCGGCGCCATAGGAGCGCGCGACATTGTCGGCGACCTGTGCGGCGAAATCGACCGGGCCACCGCCGGGTTCGGCAGCGTCGGCGGCCGCGCGCAGGCCATGGATCGCGTCGAGATCGTAGATGTGCGGGTCACCGGTGGTGCGCGGATCGCGGGCCAGGGTGCCCGCCGGATGGTCGGTGTACGGATCGACTCGCAGCAGCGCGTCGGCGTACGCGGCGAGCGCGTCCCGCGCGAAGTCACCCGCCCCCAGCCGGTTCAGTCGCGTGACGAGCTTGCGGAGCTTGGCCGGATCGATCCCGCTGTCGGCGGGCCCGTACGTCGGCCTGCCGAAGCGGTCGATCGTGGCGACAACCGGCCGCAACCGGTCCGGGTTGTCCGGGCTCAGCGCCCGGATCAGCGCGTCCTGCGCCGCCTTCACCGCGGCCGCGTCGACATTGCGCAGCTGCTGGGAGTAGCCGGCGGTCTTGCTCGGGTCGCGCTGCTGCCCGTCGAGCAGGTCCTCGAACCGCTGCTGACGGAGACCGCGGCGCTGCTTCGGATTGGTCAGCGCTTCGGCGATCCGGCGCGGCGTGAGCTCGCCCTCCGGGATCCCGAGTCGGGTGGCCAGCTGTCCGCGCGCGTCACCGATCAGGTGGAACGTCTCGATATCGGCCATCGTGCGGGCGTAGTCGGCCAGAGCCTCGGTTTGCCCGGCCCGCACGGCGTTGTCCAGATGCAACGCGCGGATGGTGGCGTCGATGTTGTCCGGGTGCAGCGCGGCCAGGCCGAGGTTCAGTTGCCTGGCCAGGTCGACGATCTCGCGCACCATGTCCGCGCGGTCTTGCGGGGCGGGCGGCGGTTCGGGCGCGGGCTGCACCGGCCGCCACTGCCCGTCCTCCCCGCGCATCATCGTCACCTGCAGTTCGGCGCCGTCCACGGTGCGCCGGATGTGCTGCACCTCGGGGGTGGCCACCGGGTCGAGGATCTGCCTGCCCGCCCCGTCGGCGTGCACCGCCCGGAAGTCCGGCTTCAGCCGCCCGTTGTCGATGTCGGCGGCCAGCTCCGGGTTGTCCCGCAGTGCGCGGGCCAGCGCCTCCTCGCGGTCGAGCGCACCGTCGACCACGAGCAGCCGGTCGGGTCCACCGTCGGCGTCGGGCACGCGGGCGACCTGGTCGCCGTAGGACCTGCCGACCGGTTCCGCGCCGTCACCCTGCAGGATCGGCTGTGCGGCGGCGATGAAGTCCGCGAGGTTGCGCGCCCGTTCACGCGCGGAGTCGCGCAGCTCGTTGAGCGTCGAATCCATCCGGTCGCCGGATAGCTCGCTCAGGTCGCGGCCGAACATCGCTGCCCAGCTGGACAATTCGTCGCGCAGCTGGTCGCGGCGCAGCGCGTGCTCGAAGAACTCGCGAGCCCGCGCCTCGTCGCGGCCCGGCTCCCGGTCGTCGGAGAAGCTGGCCCATTCGGGCAGCCTGTCCGCGCCGTTGCCGACCCGGTCGTAGTCACGCAGCGCGGTGACACCTTCGAAGGCGACGATCAGGTCGCGCAGGAACCGGCCGAGCGGGTCCTTGTCGAGGAAGCTGACCTCCCGGGAGAACGGGACCGGACGCGGGGCGCTGGTGTCGCCCCAGTGGTTGCGCTCCGGGGCCGGCGCGTCGTCGAAGTCGGCGGTGTCGTCGTAGTCCGCGGTGTCGTCGCGGGATCCGTCCGATTCCACCTCGCGCAGCCGATCCGGACCGGAGACCGAACGGCCGTCGGGCGCGGGCGCCGGGTCGGCGGGATGATCGGCCCGCCGATACGGGCGGCTCTGCTCCTCGTCGGCCCGCCGGGCCGCGTCGGCCAGTCCCTCGATCGCACCGATCTCGCGCAGCAGCCGATGGCTCTGCCGGTCGATCGCCCGGCGCACATCCTCCGGCCCCTCGCCATCGAGTTCGATGCCGAGCCGCGCGGCCATCTCCGCGAGCGTCTCGCCCTCGGGCGGCGGGCCCTGCTGTTCCGGCGCCGGATCGGGCGGGTTCGGCGGCGTCTCCTCCATGACGCGGGCTTCGTCGGCATCGATGAGGCCGTTGAACTCCAGATCGTCGATCAGGTCCTGGCGCAGCCGCGGGTCCCGCGCGGCATCGAAGAGTTCCTTCAGGACATCGCGGACCTCGTCGGGCTCCATCCGGTTCGCGCGCAGCTCGCTGACGACGGTCTCGCGCACGGCGTCGGGGTCGGCGTCGCTGATCCACGGCCGGTACTCGGTGCCGTCGGGGAAGTACACGGGCCGGTAGTCGCCCGCCACATCCGCCTGCCTGCCCAGCACCGGACCGAAGATCGGGATGTGCTCGCGGTTGTGGTACCAGGTGAGCCCCTCCCGGCCGATCCGCGCCACATTCAGCGCCGGATCACCCGCTCCCGGCGGCGGCGCGCTGACCACCGGACCGTCGACCGGCGGCGGCGCGGGGGCCGGGGTCGGCACGGGCGGATCGGTCACCATGTGTACGCCACCGGCCACACCGTCTCGAACAGCGGTCTGGCCCCGGCCGTCGAGCCCCGACCCCGACGGGTACTTCAGGTTCAGCCCGTCGTACCCCGCATTGAGCTGATCGACCAAGCGCCGCAGCGTATTCCGGGTATCCACGGCCGGAATGTCGTCGCGTCGCGCCGGGGGGTGCTGCGTACTCTCGTCGCCGTCGGTGCGCGCGACCACCCACTGCCCGTCGTCCAGCTGGACGTGCAGCGCGACGACTTCCCCGTTGTCCCCGAGCTCGACGCGCACCTCCCGCCGCGGCGGTTCGGGTTCGGCGAAATCGGGCCTGCGGTTGCGCGTCTCGCCGTTCTCGTCGCCCATGTAGTCGATCGAGTCGTCGTCGGCCAGGCGGTCGAGGGTATCCGGGTCGACGGGCAAGGGCACGTCAGCCAGCACATCGGTGCCGTCCCGGACGAGCCGTAGGTCGGTGACGCTCACCTCGCCCTTGGCCGAGGCGTGCACCAGTTTGTACTCGACCTTCAGGGTGCCGTTCTCGCGGGCCGCGAGCAGCTCCGCCACGGCTCGGCGGAATGCCCGGCCCTCGGCGGTGTCGGGGTCGATCCCCCGCGCGCGCATCTGTTCGGGCGTCTCGTTGAGAATCCGCTGCAGATTCTGATCCATCTCGAGCGTTCGCCGCAGGTACTCCGGCGAACCCTGTTCCGCCCGAGCCAGTTTCGAGCCACCGAGGGTGGCGCCGACACCCTTGGCCTCCACCACGAGCAGAGTTGGCGGATCACCGGGACGGGTCGGCGGCACGATCGAGGCGATGTCGACGACGCCTGCCCCGTCGAAGGCGCCGACGAACGGAGTGAGCAGGATCGCGCCCGGCCTGCTCAGCGCGTAGTCGAGTCCGGCGGTCTCGCCGAGCAGCTTGGACAGGGCGACCATCTTCACGCCCATCGTGAAGTACTTGTTCGCCGTCGACTCCAGGGCCATCAGCTTCGCCGCCTTGGCCTCCTTCTCGGCCTGGGACAGCGTCGCGTCGTTGTCGACCGCGTCGGACAGCTCGGCGATCTTGCTCGCCACCTTGTCCGGCGCCAGATCGTTACGGGCGGTGACGCCGAATTCGGCCATGAGACGGTCGAGCTTCACCCGCTGCTTGTCGCGCCGCGTCTGCAGCTCGAGCCGCTTGTCCGAGGCCTCCTTCAGCTCGTCGGCGCGGCCGGGATCCTGCATGGTGTGCGAATCGGTGTCGCCCTTCTGCACCTTGTACTCGTAGTCGGCCCCGGCGAGCGGGTCGTCGTCGCCTCGGTAGAAGCCACCGGCGTCGTTCTGTAGCCGGAAGCGCTTGTCCCGGAAGGTATCTGCTGGATCATCGACGTGGTGCCAGGTGCCGTCCGGTTCGCGGTAGCTGTCCGTCCGGTCCCCCGGCCGGTGCAGCAGCCCGTCATCCCCGCGGACCATCCCGGGGGGCACCGGGTCACCAGCGCCGGGAGTCGGGCTCGCGGCATCGTCGTCGCCCATGAAATCGGTGTCGGGATATTCCGGGGAGACCAGCCGCGGTTCGGCGGGGTTGCCGTCGCGGGCGGCCTGCTCGAGGTCGGCGTGGCGCAGCGGGTCGACCCGGGGTCTGCCTTCGTCGATGATGTGGCCCGCGGTGCTCTCGGTGCCCTGGACGACCCTGGTGCAGTTGGCACAGCAGGGAGCTTCGACGCCGCGACTGGGGACATAGGGCGAATTGAGGATGGAGGCCAGGCCGTCGAAATCGGTCGGCAGCTGGTCGTTCGGCCCGCGATCCCGGTTGAGCAGTTCCCGGTCGTGCAGGGCGGCGTTGGTGCCGCGCACCTCGGCGTGGCCGAGCGGGTTGTCCGCGTGTGGGAAGTGGGCCGGGTCGCGTCCGTTGGTGTAGGCGTCGATGGGGTCCTGGTACCTGGCGACGTTGTCGTGCAGCGTCTGGTGCAGGTCGGAGGGGTGGATGCGCTGGTCGGAGGTGCCGTTGGCCGCCTCGTAGACGCGACCGGTGAGACGGTCGATGGTGATCGAGGTGACGTGGCCACGCCGCTTCGCCGGCAGCCGCTCCGCTTCGGCCTTCTCCAGCCGTTTGGCAGGCGAATTGCCCGCCTCGGCTTCGGCCGCGTCGGCGGCGAGGAAGTTCTCGAGGGCATCCTTGGCCGCCGCGGCCTCCCGCTTGGCGTCCGCGACACCGTCGGCCGCACGCTGCACCCCGTCCGCGGCGTCCCGGGCGGCGCGGTCGAGCGCGTCGGCGTCCTCGGCGCCGCGGTTTCGGGCCGCTGTGGCGTCCTGGACGGCACGGGTGTGCGCCGCCTGGGCCTCCCTGAGTGCGATCGCGGCGTCACGCACCGCCCGGCCCTTCTCGGACTTCGCGGTCTCCAGTGCCTTCTGCTGGGCCTTGTGCTGCTCGTAGTCGGCGACCAGGCCCGCGTCCGGCGTGGACGCGTCGACGAACGCCTGGCCCCGCTCGGCGCTGAGCCGGTGGGAGAACTCGTCGATCGGTTCCCCATCGACATGGGTGATCCGGGGCGGATCGCCCGCGGTCTGCACCATCGGGTCGGTCATGTCCAGCACACCGAGCAGATGCGCGTCCACGCCGGGTGTCCGGCTGAACGGCGCGTTGACGGTCCCGACGTCGGGAGTCAGGAACGACATGGCGGAGGGACGGGTCGACGGGTCATCGTCGCTCATGAAGTCGACCAGGTCGCGATCCAGCGGTGGCCCGTCACCGTCGAACGTGTCGAGGTCGCTCGGATCGCTCGGGTCGGAATCCGGGCGCAGCGAGGAGATGTCGTCGGGCGCGGTGGCCGAATCCGGGCTGAAGGTGCGCCACTTGCCGCCGCGATCGATCGTCGGAACGGAGTCGGGCTCGTTCCGCACACCGACCCGATCGGTGGGCGCGGTGACATCGACGCCGAGCTGGTCGGCGATGTACTGGGCCCAGCCGTTGCCGTTGCCCGCGTGGCAGGACAGCAGTCGGATGGGGGTGCCCGGCACGTAGTTCGGGTTGGCGCGGATCGCGTCGACGATGTCCTGCGGGTGGACCGCGTCGCCGTTGCTCGGGGTGACCGAGCCGTCGCGGCGTCCGTGCACCACCACGTCGTGGGCGCCGTCGTTGCGGACGTTGTGGCTCACGCGGTGCGTGCGCGCGTCCTCGCCGATCGCGGTCCCATCGGGGTGGTGGACGACGCCCTGCCCATTGGGCAGCCTGGCGTCGTAGACGGGTCCGCTGTCGTTGTCGTCCGGCTGCGGCTGCCTGCGGTCGTCGCCGCTGTCGGCCCGATCGCGCGCGGTGGTGTCGTCGGAGCCCGCGCGTCCGGGGCGGGCCGCGTCCGGACCCGGCCGGGCCGGGCTCGCTCCCGCGTCGGTGCCGACAATCGGCACGACCGGCGCGACATCGGCGAGCGGATCCGCCCGTACCTCGGATTCCCCGGCGCGGACCGGGTCGGCGGTGACCTCCGCGT